>DAOWIC010000305.1 GCA_030641085.1 Calditrichota bacterium | reverse complement strand
GGCAAGATGTCTCCCTCGTTAATGCCGATGCGATGCGCATGGACAGCCTGCTCGCCGTTCTCACTCGCTGAATCTGTCATCAGCCGAGGTCCCACCCGAGCGGTGTGTCTTGCCTTTCAACCATCCCAGCCGATAGCTATCGAGATCGTCGAAGGCAGGAACGTACGGTTTGATGTCAAGCAGGGGTGTTCCGTCGACCATGTCAACATCCTCGATATGAATCGTGCCACCGTCGATACTCACCAGTCGCACCACTGACAGACCTATTGCATTGGGTCTTCTCGGCGCCCGCGTAGAAAACAGGCCGCGTAGTTGAGTATCAAGATATGGTGTGACGGCCAGATCGAAGCCCTCAGAAAGGTGAAAGTGATAGACAAGGGCGATATGCGAAAAACCATCAAGGTCACTAAGCCCGGGGATGAATTCGGGAGAAATCTCGATCCACCCTTTTACATGCGATGATCTGGACGGCTGTATCGGCGTGCCTTTCGGTTGGGGGAACGGTGTACGGATAACGCCGATAGGACGAAAAACAACTGCTTCCATAGAACCTCCTGCTATCGACCGGGGTCGATTGAACTTGCTCCCGGTCTACAGAAAAAAGCCGTCAGGGACTCGCCGAAGATCCTGAACGACATGATGGATCCCCCGGACCCGCAGATTAGGAGACGATAACCTGCTATGAACAGCAGGTCACCTCACGGAACGCTCACTTGTGCGCTGTGATAATACCCATACGGGGGTGAATCCGTTTGTGCCTCACTCTTCTGAAACCGCACTCCCTGACGCGCGAGATTGTCTGTTTGGCTGTCGGCAGCCAGAATTCATTTGAACGCAACTGCCACATCAGACGGTAGAATGGATCGGTAAGGCTGTCGTTCGAGAAATCCTCCGCCAGCACCAGCATCCCCCCCTCGGGTAGACTCTGCCAAACCTTACTAAGCACTGCATCAGAGTTACCGGCGTCGCAGAGCATAATCACATCGAACCCTTTCGGTATCATCCTGGTCATGTCGCCGACCAGTACTTTGATGCGGCCGGACAATTTCTCTCGCCTGAGTATCTTCGAGGTGACTGCGAGAACCGGTTCAATGTCAAAGATGCAGGCTTCCAGATGCCTGTTTTTTCGCACCAGGCCAATCGACATCACACCGGAGCCGCCACCAACGTCCAGGACTCTGTGGTGTTTCCTGAGATCCAGGTAATCGGCCAAAGCAGTCGCTTTGGTTTGGTGGTCGTAATACAGCATGTGCGTAAAATCATGCGCCGCCTGCGGGTCGTCCTTCATCATTTGGACATAATCTTTTCGCTTGATACCCAGTATCGATTGATAGCTCCGCTCCGTGGTCAGCATTTCCTCAAGTGGGAGCAAAGCTTGATATTCATCCACGCACTCACTGGAATAGAGCCGGGTCCAATTAATCGAGCGTTCCCGTATATAGTGTTTGTCGCACAATCTGGTGTTACTGTAAAGGTCGCCCGATTTCCGCACCAGACCGAGACCGATCAGGGCATTGAGGAAAGCCTCAAGTCGCCATCCGGTGATGCCTATTTTTCGACCCAGGGCCGCTGCTGTCAACTTTCTGCCGTGGAGCTTGCGAAACAACTGCAGACGTTCGGCCGCAATGACACATCGCGAGGCGGCAAACGCCGTCTGCAGGTCGATCCTGGCCAACACCTTCTTGGGTAGCTTGTCAAGCGTGAGGTGAGTCATATTGAAATACCTCCTTGCGAAAAGACACTTACAGTCTGATGGCTGTGCCAAAATCATAATCTATACGCTGGCACAAGCACGGTCAAGTGGCAACAGTTCGTCGCGCACCGTTTCCCCGTTAGAACCCGTCTTCCTCAGACCTTCTCACTATGCTAGCTGTAACGAATTCTTCGTTCAGACCTAAGCTAACTGATTAGATGCAATAAAAAATACGCCATCAAGGATTCGAACCTTGGACCCGCTGATTAAGAGTCAGCTGCTCTACCAACTGAGCTAATGGCGCATTTCTTTGGTCCGCCCGCGAAGGACGGTCGATTTTGAGTAACCCATAATAAGAACCAGCCCCAAAAAGCGCAAGCAACTTTTTCGGCCGCATCCCCCCGGCCTCAGCCTCGGCAGACGAGGACGTCTGCCGCTAACAAAACGCGAGTCTGATGGAGCAGCGGTAGGCATTTGATTTATCAAATGCTTGCCACGGGCATGATAAATCATGCCCCTACAGCAGAATCACAGCAAGATACCCCAAGGCCGCGCGCCAAGTTAAAACTTGCCCGTTTGGCCTACCGATGATACCATTTTTCGACGGAAATAACCGACCGGGAGCGCCGACCGATGCCAACAAAAGAGAAAATCAGCCGGGGGGAAACACTGTTCAACGAGGGCCGACTCGACGAGGCCGAGGCCTGTTTCCTGGCCGCTATCAAGGAATCGCCTGCCAGCGCCGAGGCGCTCAATAACCTGGCTGTGATCGCCGCCCAAAAACAGAACCTGACCGCCGCCATCGACTACCTGATCAGCTCGCTGCAGATCGACCCGTTCCAGCGCGAGGCGGTACTCAACTGCGCCGAGATCGCTAATATACTCGGCCAGCCCGACATCGCCGTCCCGGTACTCAGGCGCTATCTCGACCGTCACTCCAACGACACCGAACTGGCTGGCCTTCTCGACGGCACCGAAGAGACCCAATCGGCAAAAGCGAAAGTCGCCGTGCTCTGCCTGCCGCTATTAGATTCGTTCCACGGCGACATTGTCGACAGTCTCGGCCGCAGTTACGAGGTGCGCACCGGTTACGACGGCCGTCTGGACTCTATCCGCAAGCTGGTCGCATGGGCCGACATTGTCTGGTTGGAATGGGCCAACGAGCTGACCGCCCGCCTGACTAACGAATTGCCGGAACTGAAGAGCAAACATGTCATTTGCCGCCTGCACAGTTATGAAGCGTTTACCGGGTTTGTGGCGCAGATAAAGTGGGAGCGGATCGATGACCTGATATTTGTCGCCGACCATATCAAAGAACAGGTCCTGCTTCAGCAACCCGACCTGGAGCAAAAAGTCAAGCGGATCCACATCCTCCCCAACGGGATCAACCTCGACCGCTTTGCCTTTACCGAACGCACTAAAGGCCACAACCTCGCTTTTGTCGGCGACATCAATTACAAAAAGGGTCCCCTGCTGCTGTTTCATGCCTTCGCCGAATTGGTCCGCCGCGATCCGCGCTATACGCTGTCGGTCGCGGGACGCTTTCAGGATGACCGCTTCGCGCTCTACTTCTCGCAGATGACTAAAGAGATGGGGTTTGAAAAGAACCTGCGCTTCGACGGCTGGGTTGACGATATCTCCGGCTGGCTCGATGACAAACAGTATATCGTCTCAAGCAGCCTGCTCGAGGGCCACCCGGTCGGCCTCATGGAGGGCATGGCGCGCGGGTTGAAACCGGTCATCCACAATTTTGTCGGCGCGCGCGGTATCTATGACGACCGTTTCGTCTGGAACACGATCGACGAGTTTGTCGCGATGGTTACTTCCGATGATTACGACTCGGCCGCCTACCGCGCCTTTGTCGAGGACAACTTCTCCCTCACCCGGCAACTTGAACAACTCAAAGAGATTTTCGGCCGGATCGAGAAAGAAATCAATGACCGCTGACACCCGCAAAAGGCTGGCGCTGCTCTGCCCACCCGGATGGACCTCATTTTTGACCGACATCGAAAAGCACCTCCGTTCGCGTTACGATCTCCGCACCTGCTACACCGAGTCCGGCGCCGAGATCACCGAGGCGGTCAAATGGGCCGACATCATCTGGCTCGAATGGGCCAACGAACTGGCGGTCGAAGTCACCAACAAACTGCCCATGATCGAAAACAAACGGGTCATCTGTCGTCTGCACAGTTACGAGGCGTTTGACGGTTTTATCCCGAAGGTTAACTGGGATCGGGTCGACGATCTGATCTTTGTCGCCGAGCATATCAAACGCCATGCACTGATTCTACGGCCCGCGCTCAAGGAACAAGTGAAGCGGATCCATGTGATCCCGAACGGCCTCAGCCCGGAGCGGTTCGAACTCAAAAAGCGTGCACCCGGAAAAAACCTCGCCTTTGTCGGTAACGTGAACTACAAAAAAGGCCCGATGCTGCTCCTGCACTCGTTTCGCGAACTGCTCAAGCATAACAGCGGCTACCGGCTTTTTGTCGCCGGACGGTTTCAGGACGAACGCTACGCGCTCTATTTTGATCAAATGATACGCGAACTCGCGCTTGAGAAAAATATCGTTCTCGACGGCTGGGTCGATGATATCTCCGGGTGGCTCGACGACAAGCAGTATATCGTTTCAAGCAGCCTGCTCGAGTCGCAGGGGCTGGGAATCATGGAGGGCATGCTGCACGGCCTGAAACCGGTTATTCATAATTTCGCCGGCGCGAGCGAGATTTACGACCGGCGGTATCTCTGGAATTCGATTGAAGAGTTTGTCCAGATGATTCTGTCCGATGAGTACGATTCGGCCGAGTATCGAACGTGTATCGAGGAGCGCTATTCGCTTAAGGCGCAGTTGAAGGCGCTGGACAAGATGTTCGCCGCCAACCCGGGAAACCATCAACCAGAGAAGGCCGCCATGTCATCACCATCTGAGAATAAGCCGACTCACGGAATCGATTTCAATCAGCCTCTCCCCCGGACCGCGGAGCTGGTCGATAATCGCAAACAGTTCTTGATCGAATTCTGCCGCGGCAAACGCGTGCTGCATATCGGCTGTGTCGATTCCGGCCTTATGGAACAACGAATCGCCGAGAACAATTTCCTGCATTACCATATTAGCAGGGTCGCTGATGAACTGATCGGCGCCGACATCGATGACGACGGCCTGAGGCATCTGGCCAACGCCGGCTATGAAGTCCACCGCCTCGACCTGCAGACCGACCGCGAGCTTCTGCAAAAGCTGGCGGCGCGCGTCGATCTTATCATTATCCCGGAAGTAATCGAGCATCTGAGCAATGTCGGACTGGCGCTGGACAACCTGAAACAGTGCCGGTTCAAAGGCGATGTGGTCATCACCACCCCCAACGCCTTTTCCTACCGCGCGGCGGTTCAACTGGCCCGCGGGATTGAACTGGTTCACCCCGACCATAATTACTATTTTTCGCCCACTACCCTCAAAACGCTGCTGGCCAAACACGGTTTTGATATAGCTCGCCTGCTGTTATACTGGTGGCCGACCGATGATGAAACTGGCCGGAATATGGCCCGCGTCCTGCCCAATTGCCCATACTACGCCGAGGGCCTGATTGCGATAATCCGCGATTGCGATCAATAGGCCATTTATAGCCAAACCGGACCCGCATACTCCACAGTGACCACAAAAAAATAGCCGATTCGGGAACCCTTAATCGTTTTGTCGGTTTATAGTGGTTAATAGTCAATTGCAACCACGAAAGGGAGATACCGATGTCGAAGATAGTACAAGAAAAAGTTGATGACCTGCATGTTTTGCCGGACCTGGGATATGCCTACGACTCGCTCGAGCCGTATTTCGATCGCCAGACAATGGAAATCCACCATACCAAACACCACCAGGCCTATATCGATAAGCTCAATGCCGCCCTGACCGGTCACGGCGACCTTCAGGCGAAGTCGATCAGCGATTTGATCGCCAACCTCAACAGTGTCCCGAAAGATATCCGCACGGCGGTGCGCAACAACGGCGGTGGACACCTGAACCACGCCTTCTTCTGGCCGCTCTTGAAAAAAGAAGTAGCCTTCGAGGGTGAAATCGCCGAGGCGATCAACAAGAAACTCGGCGGTTTCGACCCGTTCAAAGAGCCGTTCGGCGCGGCCGCGGTCGG
>DAOWIC010000186.1 GCA_030641085.1 Calditrichota bacterium | reverse complement strand
TGATGATCCAGCAATCTCAGAATGTGGATACCGTATTGGGTTGTAATCGGCCCCTTGATTTCGCCCGGATGGTCCCAACCTGCCGCGGCTTCGGCAAAAGCGGGTGGCAGTTGCTGCGTGGCAAACCAGCCCAGTTCGCCGCCTTTGGCGCGCGTGTCATCGTCGGTCGACCAGGTCTTGGCCATGATGGCGAAGTCTTCTCCGTCGCGCGCCGCCCCGACCAGTGAATCGGCCAGAGCATAGGTCGCCGTGGTGTCGTCCGCCGACGGCGGCACCGCCAGCAGAAGATGCCTCAGGCGCAGCCGGTCGTCCCGCTTTCCTTCGCATTTGATGACATGATAACCGAACTGGGTTCGGATTACCCCGGAAATATCACCGACCGAAAGATTGAAAGCTGCCCGTGAGAATTCCGGCACGACATCATTACGCGAGACATAGCCAAGATCGCCACCCCCGACACCGGCGCCGGAGGATGAATACTGCGATGAAATCACCGCGAAGTCGGCGCCGTCGAGAATTCGCTGCCGCAATTCGGTTGCCAGTTGCCTGACCGAATCTTCTACTTCGGGAGCAGGCTGTATCTGCATCAGGATATGAGCCAGCTTGACCGCCTCCGGCTGGGCCGGAATCGAGTCCTGGAACTGGTTGAAAAACTCGACTACCTCCTGGCGGGAAACTGATACGGTGTAAAGCTTCGACTGGATAAAGCGTTGCTTGAGAATCTGGTTTTCCACATCGGGCCGATACTTCTTCTTCAGTTCTCTCACGGTCAGTCCCTCGGCGGCCAGCGCGTCCATAAACTCGTCATAGCTGTCGAAATTGCCGCTGATCCGGGCGACCTGGTCCTCCAACCCGGCCTCGATCTCTTCCGACCGCACGGAGATACTCGTATCCTCTCGCGCGGCCAGCAGAAAAAGCCGGTCGGAGATCATCTGTTCGAGAACCTGCTCCTGGAAACGAAGCACCTCCTCCTCGCTACGGAACTGTCGACCGGATTGCAGCATCGCCAATTGAATCTGGCTGGCCAGCTCGGAGGTCAACACCACCTGGTCGCCAACCACGGCTACAATGCGGTCAATTGTCTCGCGCTCGCCATAGACCGTACCGGCCGCAAACAGCGTCAGCGCGAAAAGCATCCATGCTTTAATCGAAGCTCTCATTATTCAGTACCTTTATTGACCCAGCGTGTCGACCGCGGCATATCGATCCATCTTGATCGT
Organism: Calditrichota bacterium; assembly: GCA_030641085.1. Lineage (GTDB taxonomy): Bacteria > Zixibacteria > MSB-5A5 > GN15 > FEB-12 > DAOWIC01. The sequence goes on along the minus strand of DAOWIC010000186.1, from coordinate 1,973 downwards.
CGCCCAGATAGCCTCCTCGTCGATATCGATCGAGGTCGACTTCAGGCGCTCGTCGATCCATGTCTGGATAGCATCGTTTTTCTGCTGGTGGCGAAGCGTCTCGATAATCGGCTTCTTCACTCCCAGGAAGTCTTTTACCTGCGACTCAATTTTGTCGATCACATAGAAGATGGAATACTTGCGTGATGTCACGACCGGGCCGCCGATAGCGCCGACGGAGGTTTTGATCGCCAGATCGTAAATCTCCGGATACCAGTCACGCCGAATAAACCCCAGATCGCCGCCTTTGCTGCGATTACCCGGCCGCTCGGTAAGCTCGGTCGCTTTTTTCTTGAACGCCTTCAGTGACTTGATCTCCTTGGCCAGCTTGCGGGCCTTCATCTCGTCACTGAGCAGTATTTCATATACATGAACCTTGGCGGGATCGGTAAACTCATCCAGATGTTCGTCGTAATACTGGCGAATCATGCCTTCGTCCGGCGACGGAGGCAGCGGGATTGAGTCGTTTTTCATCATGTCCGCCATGTTCAGTTCCTTGAACATTTTCATCTTGTCCATGAACACCTGATCCTGATCGAGACCATCGCGCAGGGCGTCCAGTGAAAGGATATCCGGCTTCTTCAGCTCAAAGATGATAACCGCCAGCGAATCGTAGTCGTCAAAATCGGGGCGAATGTTTGCCGACAGACTTCGTACCAGGGTCAGGTATTCGTAGACTGTCAACTGACCGCCGTCCCAATGGGCAATGACCAGTTCGCGCTCGTTGCGGTCAAGCTGCTCGTCATCGAAGTCGTTGCGGGGCAGCGACGGCAACACCTGCGGCGGGTACATCATTTCGCGTTTTTTCAGCAGGTAATCACATGTCGCGGTGTCGACCGTGACCGGATACCTGGCTTTCACGCCTTCGAAATATTCTTCGATCAGGGCCATGCGCTTGCGGTTGGCCACCTGCTCACGAATCGGCTCTTTCATCTGGGCGAAATCGACGCGCTGATCATTGGGCATCTTATCGACCAGCTTGATAATGTGGTAGCCGAAACGCGACTGGACCGGCGGGGAAATTTCACCCGGCTCCATGGCAAAAACCGCCTCCTGGAAACCGTCCACCATCGCACCCCAGACAAAGAAGCCCAGGTCGCCCTTATTGCGTTTGGCCTGCGGGTCGATGGAATAATCGAAAGCGAACTGCTCAAAATCCTCACCCGCCTTGACCTTGTCGAATATCATCTGCGCCGTATCCGCATCCTCCACCAGAATATGGGAGGCGCGCAGCTTATATTCCAGATGGTTGTAGAAATCTCTGATCTCCGCCTCTTGCGGCTCCGATTTATCGGCGATATGCTTCTGGTACAAAGCATCCAGCAGGAACTTGTCGCGGCTGCCCATGATTATCCGCGAAAGTTCCTCCACCCGGTCGATACCTTTTTCATAGGCACCCTGGATCAGGAGCCGAGTAACAATCAGGGAGTCAACCATTTCGCGCCGCTTGTTGAACTCGTCCTGAGCGGTCGGGAAACTGAGCCGTATTCGGCTGAATATCTCGTTTAGATTCTCGGCGGTAATCTTGTCGCTACCGACCGTGGCCAGCGTATCGCCGCCCGATTTTCCGCAACCGGAAATCATGATTGCCGTCAGCGCCATGACCGACAGCAGAATAGTTAAACCTTTACGCACCATCAAAAAATATCCTCCAGTAATTTCATGTCTTCTACTTTAGATTCCATGAATTGTTCCTGCTCAAGGAACTCAGGCTGGTAAAAATAAGCAATCTCGGCGAAAATTCCAAGCGGTTTTGGGAGCGTGTAGTGGGTCAGTTTGAACTTCTCTTGTTGTAGCGTTTGTGCAGCCATCTGCCAACGAAGCCCCAGACGGCGACTCCAAGGAAGAAACCGCACAGCATTCCGACCCCTTGAGGATTGATGTTCTCTGCCAAGTCCGTCCCGAAATCATCAGCCCATAGAAAAGCACCAATA
>DAOWIC010000296.1 GCA_030641085.1 Calditrichota bacterium | reverse complement strand
AGCTTACTTACGATAAAAACAGAGGTCAGAACCCCGGTGACGGTAGTAATCGCCGCCGTGATTGTTTTTGTCCAGTCGCGTTGTTTATCGATTTTGGTGGGCACAATGATCACATCGCCCAGTTCGACCCTTCGCCCGAGCAGACCGCCGCCGTTTTCAACCTCACCGGATGCTTTCACCAGCCGCGTCTCTTTCTTGTCCGCCTGGCGGGAGAAATTACCCGCTCGCTTAATATAGTATTTTACGTTTTCGCCGGGCATGAACTTGATCGTCCCGTTGACACTGGTCGCGCCCACGACCGAGATACCCGATGGTATTGCCGGCACGTGAATCCGATCGCCGGGCTGAAGCATTATATCGCCCTTGAACCCCTTGCTGACCAACAGATGATCCATGTCGATGACAATGCGATTCATCGAGGTCTGGTCAAATTCTATCGTTGTTGCCGGTTTGCGCAGGCCGGTCGAGTCCTCGACAATCGGCACCGACTTCTGAACCACGTCGGTTATATTGGAGCGGCGAAGGTTATCATATATCGAGGCCCGGGTGAAAATCGTCCCCTTGGGGAAAGCGTGGGGCGTAAACCCACCCGCTCTCTGGATCAATTGGTAAAACGACTCAGACCGGCCCGACAGCGTGTAGGAACCGGGATACATAACTTCGCCATCAATGGTTACTTCGCGCTCGGTCTGCCACAGGGGCATCTGTCTTATGTAGAGATGATCATCCTCACGCAGAATGATCGTGTCGCTGGCGGGATTCTCCAGTTGGAGATAATGGATCGAAACCTCGCCGGCACTGTCAAGGCGGGCTATTTCGGCCTGGCGACGGTGCGCGCCGCGAGTATACGAGCCGGACAGGAAAATCAAATCCTGCACCTTCATCCCCTCATACAGCGGATACCGTCCGGGACGAACCACCTCGCCTTCGATATAAACATATTTTTTCCAGCTCACTTCGTCGACCGCATAGATATGCAGTGAATCACGGTCTCTCAGCTTGATGTCGGTGCCCTCAATACCGGCTACGATATCGCCGAGATTGACCGGCAATACCTCCACCCGGCCATCGGGATACCGACGGAAAAGATCGGCCCGCTCATAGTAGACGTCGAAAGCCTGAAGCTGCGCCCGGGCGACCAGGTCGGACAGGTGAGTCGAGTCGTTCCGTTCGTAGTAACCGGCATGCTTGACCCGTCCCTGAATCGCCACGATATTCTGCTTCGCCTCAAAGATCGAAAAGATCGTCAGACGGTCTCCGTCGGCCAGCGCGATATTGTCGGCCGCGTCGGCAGGCGACTGGGACAGGTTCAAGTCCAACACTTTCCATTCATCGTTGGCCGCTATCCGCTCGAGCATGATGCGCTCGAGATAAGCACGCGGCGTAGGATTTCCCGCCAGGGCCAAAAGATCGGCAACAGTTTCGCCGCCCTTGAGTTCGTAGATAGCCGGGCGGTTGATTTCACCCCGGACAGCTACCCTCGTCCCCGCCACCGGCACGAAGATCACGTCGCCGGTCTGAAGGCGCAGGTCGTTGGAATTATCGCCTTCCAGCAGGAGACGATAAAGATCGATTTCGGCGACCATTTTCCCGGCTCGCATCAGCCGGGCGCCGCGCATCGAACCCCTTTCGTTCGGTCCGCCCGCAATATAGAGGGCATTAAACAGCGACGTCAGCGACGACACCGTATACGCTCCCGGATTGCGAACCTCACCGGCGACATAGATTCTTATCGATCGGATCCGTCCCAGTGAGACGGTCAGGTCAAACTCCGAATAGGCCTGCGAAAACAGGTTGCGGGCCCTATGCCGAAACTGCTCCAGCGTCAGCCCCCAACCTACCAGTTCGCCGACCTGAGGTATCACCACCCTGCCTTCACGGTCAAAGGTGAGATTGTATTCTTTCTCCGCTCTGCCCCACAGGTATATGATAATATTATCACCCGGGCCGAGGACATAGTCGTCGGCCGAAGGAACATCCGCGGGAATGTCGTTTGAATTTCCACCCTTGAACAGCTCCATGCCGAAGGGCAATAGTTCATCAAAGTCGACCAGCGTCGCACCCGCCATCGGACCGGACTTCTCGCCGGCTACATCCTTTTCATAATCGACAGGCATATTGGGCTGATGTGCGACAGACTCATCATCGGCGTAAATACGCGGCGACTCATAGTAGCGATCACTGTCGACCGCGGTCGACCGCGTGCGATACTGTTCAAGCAACGCCGCCTTCTCCTCGGCGCTCAGACCGTCCAGATCCTGTGCTACCAGAACCTCAAACCAATTGAGCGACACCAGGATGATGACGAGTGCCAGCAGAATTAAAATCTTCTTCAACATTCTCACCTTCCTATAGCAAGAGTCGAATTTCGTGACAATCAAATCACGGTTATATTCAATCGCATTAGAGCAAGGCCGATGCCAACCGCTTGAGATAAGCGCTAAGTCTATGAGGCGACATTTGATAGGGGAAGGCGAAGGTGTGTATCAAACTGCCGGAAGCGTGCGGTCAAAGAAGATAATTCCGACGCGCGAGGAAGAATATTCCAGTGTGACCGGTCATCAAACAGGCTACCACAGGCTCCGCCGTTTGAGGCTTCCGATGTAACCTTAAGCCGCCCATATTATTTTAGGTTTCCCAAATTTTTTTAGAGACAACAGACTACATCTTCTCAACAGTCGGGCGGCTCGAACGTCCCTTGGTTGGATAGTGGTAAGCGGCGATATGTCAAAAAGTTAATCGCCCCGTTTGACGGAAAAAATGCCGCCTAAGGCTTGACAATATTTGGCGGGTGTAGTAACTTTACCGCCTGTATCTGTGGAGCATATCTGTCACGAAAGGCGTTGGGAGTCGCGGCTTTTGCGCTACGCGGCTCTTTCGTGCAGTATACAGGACAGTTCTTAATGGTTGGGAACATGATCAGATTTACATAAGGCAGCGAATTTAAACTTTTTCAGAAATACATGGAGATGAGAATGAGGATATTGAGGTTCTCCGCCACGCTATTGACTATCCTGGCTGTAATCTCTCCCGTGCTAACGGCCGGTGGTTTCGAGAACTCCGGCATAGGCACCAAAGCGCGAGGGATGGCGGGAGCTTTCCGGGCCGTCGCCGACGACTGGACTGCCGCTTACTACAACCCGGCCGGGTATGCCTATATTTATGACAATCAGCTCGGGGGCAGCCTGGGAATGGTGCACCTGCGCGACGAACTCACTCCGGACTACCGGTACGGCGGCGAGTACGAGACGGGCATCTTCAACGATCGGATCAACTACAACAACCACCAGGTCCTCTCCAATCCATCAGGCGGTTTTCTCGCTCGCCTGCCTATCTGGGGAGAAACGGTCGTGGGCCTTTCCGGCTTCCAGCCGTTTGACTACAACAACACCTGGGAACTGTACGAACTTCCGGCGGCTTACAACGACAGCCTCTCTCTGCCGGGCAACCAGTATTCGAACAACCTCGATGTCACCGCTATTCAGCTCACATTCGGCCGCGAGTTCATCGAAGACAAACTCGCTCTCGGTCTCGGGCTGCAGTTGCTCCGCGCGGACCTGCTCTACTCCGACATCGTCTTTCGCAACAATCCCTACCCCGCGCCCCTGAACGATCGCCCGTATGACAGGATTACCGAATGGGCCCAGATGGACGGCTACGGTTTTGGTTTCGGGCTTAACTTCGGCATGCTTCTCAATCTGAGCGAGAAATTCTCTGTCGGCCTCACCGCCAGCGTGCCGTTTGACATCACCGTCGACGGTACCGCCAAGCTGGAGTTCTATATGCCCAGGAACGAGACGCTGGCGTTCAGCACCGATTCGTCGGTGATCTCCAATCCGGGCACCGCGGAAAACCTGTTCGTGGCTGGCGCCAAGATTGTCGATACTGCCGACTTCGAGACGGAACTCAACCTTCCGCCGCAGTTTGGACTCGGCCTTTCCTTTGCGATAATCGAGGATCTCACGGTGGCGTTCGACGCCTCCTACACCCTCTGGTCGCAGTACGAGGGAATGGCCTTCACCTACACCGAACATCGGGGTCTCACCGGCGCGGCCGATACCAACTCGCTTGCCAACAGCTTTTTCACGACCGACCTGACCTCGCCCGCCGACTGGGATAACACCATGAGCGTTGCCCTCGGCTTGTCATATAATCTCAAGGACCGATTCACTTTCATGGTCGGCGGCGGCTATGATCAGTCGCCCTCGGAAGAATCGGCCGAATTCGTTCCGCAACTGGTTGACCCCGGAGATAAGACGACCATCGCCGGTGGCTTCATTGCTCATATCGACCGCTGGGACCTGGGTATCAGCACCAGTTATACCAGCGCCCCGGATCTGACAGTGACCGATCTTGTGGATACTGATAATGACGGACAGTTCGATAGTTTCCCCGGCCTCTATAAAGCCGAAACGTATGAAACTGTTTTGTCTATTAACTATCGGTTTTAAGGAGGACGGTGATGAAGACACTACTTAAGATATTTCTGCTGACTGTTTCAGCAACGCTGATCCTGACCGCCGCCTGCTCCGATAGGGGTACGAATGTGGATACCGATCCGCCGGTATTCCAGGAGGGCGGCATCGCTCGCCAGGAAGGCGCCCACGTTTTCTTCAATGAACTGGTGCTCCAGTTGAGAAACAAGTTCCAGCTTCTCGGTATGGCTATTTACACTCCGGCGGTCTCTTTCCCGCCTCCGAGCGGAACCCTCGAACCGGTCCCGACGCTGGTGCTTCTGCCCCCGCAGGATGAAGACGAGTACTTTTTCTTCAACCACGGCCTGAAAGAGATAGCCGACGAGCTGATTTCCAACGGCACGATTCAACCGATGGCCATCGCGTGTATAGCCAACGACGGTCTTTTCGGCGGCTACTTCTACGGCGGTCACAGCCCGGCGGCCGGCAACTACGACACCCTTATCGGCGGCACCTTGATCGAACACCTGCACGAGTTCTATCCTTACACAATCGATCAGACCTCCAAGCGCGCTATCGGCGGCGTCGGCCAGGGCGCTTACGGTGCTTTCCGCGCAGCCCTGCTTAACCCGGGTACTTTCAGTGCCGTTTCGGCCATCAACGGGCCGCTTGATTTCGACGGCGCAGATGACAACAGCGGCTTTATGGATCTGTTCGATGACTGTCTGAACGAACAGGGCCTCATGAATCTGCCGATGGACGACGCCTTCGACAGTTCCGGTTCCTGGTATCTGTCGCGCATGTTCATCGGCGGGGCGCTGGCTTTCTCGCCACACGACACGGCTGTCGATTACACGACCGCCTACAACAACAACACCAACGAGTTGATAATCACGATTCAGACACGTGAGTCGCTGGCCGACAGCGTCACCCTGATTACGTCGATCGTCAACCCGGACGAGAACAACCTTGACTTCCACCTGCCGTTCGACAGCACCGGCGCGGCGTACGCTCCGATCTGGAACATGTGGCTGGACAACAACCTCGAAAACCTGCTCAACCCGACCGACGACCAGCTCAGCGGGGTGAATATGTGGGTCGCTTCCACGCCCGAGGAGGCTCGTTTTGGTTTTTATGACCAAACCCAGTCGTGGATTTCAACCCTCACCGGCGCACCGTACAACTACCCGGTGGTGGACACGGTATTTACCGGCTACGAGGGCAACCCGGCCGACGGTCAGGAATACATGTATGACCTGTTGCGCGAACTGCTGATCTTCCATTCGGAAAGCTTCGGCGACTAAAACAGGACAGAATGATACAAACCCGGAAGCTTGCTTTCTTCCGGGTTTTTTATTATCCTGAACGGTAACATGGATACAGACAGTCAAGTATACGATCTGCTTTCAATCGGCGCGCACCCGGATGATGTCGAAGTCGGCACCGGCGGGGTGCTGATCGATCAGGCCAAACGCGGTCGTAAAGCCGGGGTGGTAATTCTCACCCAGGGCGAGATGGGCACCGGCGGCAACGCCGAGATCCGCGCCGCCGAGATTGAGCGGGCGGCCGAGATTCTCGGCTCCGATGTGGTCGCCACTTTCGACTGGGGCGATACCAAACTGGCCGATTGTTACGAGCACCGGTTCGAACTGGCCGCCGTTATCCGGCGCTGCCGCCCGCGAATTATCCTCGCCCCCTACCCCCACATCGGTCATGCGCGCCGGCAGTCGCATCCGGATCATGTCGCGGCCGGGGTGATCGCCATCAACGCCGCCCATCTGGCCTCACTGAAAAAGGCCGACCTACCCGGCGAACCGCATCTCGTGACGCGGATTTTCCACTATTTCCTGCCGCCCGGTGTGACGCCGAATTTTATCGTCGATATCACACCGCATTTCGACCGCTGGATCGAGGCGCTCTCGGCGCACGAGTCGCAGTTTCTCAACCCGAACAAATCCCGCGACTATATCGAACACCTGACCGCCATGGCGCGCACGTTCGGCATGCAGGGCCGATGTCAGTACGGCCAGGGGTTCCTTGCGGTCGAGCCGGTCCTTGTCGGGGATATTCTCACCCTCGCTGAGGGAGAGTAGCGTACTTTAGGCTAATTCAGGAGAACGCATCGGGAAATGATACCGTTCGCGGCAGACGGGGACGTCTGCCGCGATGTCGGGACCGCAAGGGTCTGATCTACTCGATGTAACGTGCGACTTATCAAATGCGTGGGGAGGACATGATAAATCATGTCCCTACGAAGTGAGAGGGCTACGGTACTCCACCCAGAGCCGAAGGCGTCGGGTGGGTTTGTACTTGTGGCTGTGTCGTCAGGGGAGAATTCCGATTGGGTGGCACCCTCAATCTTTGTTTGGGGGTGAAACGCACGGGCATCAAGTCAGGCCCAAATGGAGTTTGAGCCTGGCACCTGGCCGCAGCCGAACAATATTGCTACGACATTAGGACTCTGCTCGTGCGTTACCTTCCCGCAGCGAAGCTGTGGGTTACCTAGTTTCCACACGATGGGGTATGATTACGCGCCATAATTCACGTAATCATTGTCACGGAAATGAGTCTCTCGAAAATGCCCCGATTTCTAGTCGCCCGATCCAGCATCTGAAGTGTCATCGGTAGAGCTAATTTGCTTTTTGTCTTCCGCAATGACGGCTGTACCAGTGGCAGTCACCATAAACATTTGGCTCTTACCACCTCCGGATATTTCGTCATGCTTGATCTCCAAACCGACAATCCAATTTGCGCCCACCTCCGCGGCCTTATTTGTCAGTAGAACGATGGCTTCCTCATGAATTGCTGATAATTGCTCTTGATAGGAATGGGAGT
>DAOWIC010000216.1 GCA_030641085.1 Calditrichota bacterium | reverse complement strand
TGACGGCGGTATAATCTACAGGAGAGGGACAGAAGGGGTTCGCCTTATTCTTAATTTCCATCGGACCGGTGTTTATCAATTTCGGCTAGTATTTGACAAATTTGGTGAGCCAGACAAAGTGTGGCTGAATATGGATACGCTCTTGGACAATTTGTGGATCGCTCTGCTGTTCGGTGACGCGTTCTTTGACAGACTGGAAATAAGGGCAACGTCAATCCTGCACGCCTCGCTAAGCAATTTCCGCGGTACCAAAATGCTCTGCAATTTCTCGGGGAGCGGAACTTTGACCTCTGCTACTGGAGGCTCATGCGATATTGATGATGGTATGGCATTTGAGAGTGAACTCCCGTTTGCTAGATGCGAGCCGGAATATCAAGCATTCATGCGCAGGTTTGTCTCGCGTCTAGTGTTTATGTTCAATTTCACTGATGACTCTGATCGTTTCGCCGAGTTTGCGTGCAAACGTGCAGACGATCGCTTGGAGTCCTTTCGAAATGAAAGATAGTCTCAAAATATAGAGGTTTCCGAGAGAACTATGGCAGAGAAAGTAAGAGTTTTGTTGGCCAAGCCCGGTCTCGACGGTCATGACCGGGGTATCAAAGTGGTCGCGGCCGCCTTTCGCGATGCCGGCATGGAAGTAATCTATACCGGACTGCGCCAGACGCCGCAGATGATCGTGGATGCCGCCATTCAGGAAGATGTCGATGCGATCGGCGTGTCGATTCTCTCCGGGGCGCATATGACCCTATTTCCGGCGATCCTCGAGGAGTTGAAGACGAAGAAGGCCGGGGACATCATTCTTTTCGGCGGTGGGATTATCCCCGACGACGATAAGGAAGAACTGCTCAAGCAGGGAGTGGCCAAAATCTTCACGCCGGGCGCGCCGACCGAGGAAGCGATCGAGTTTCTGCGCCAGGCGGTCGCCGAGAAGAAGTCCGGCGAACAGATCATGTAGAAGAAAACTTTAACATCATAACTTAAAACCCCAGGTACTGGGAGGTACTATGTCGAAAAACATTGACCCGCGTCAGGAAGCTGTAAGAGAGACGGTCAAGGATTTTGCGGAAAAGGAAATCTATCCGGTCTCTCGAGAATTGGATCAGATGCCGGAACCTCGCAAATTTCCCAGAGAGCTTTATCGCAAGATCGGTCAGGCCGGTTTTATCGGTCTGGCGATGCCGGAGAAATACGGCGGCCAGGGGAAATCGCACGTTGAATATATTACCCTGATAGAGGAACTCTGCTATCACGATGCCGGGATCGGCCTGCTCTGCGCCGTGGCCGAACTGGCGACCTACCCGATTCTGAACTTCGGCTCCGATGAGCAGAAGGAAAAGTATGTGCCCGACTGCGCCAGCGGTAAAATCATCCCGGCCTTTGTGCTGACCGAGCCGGAAGCCGGTTCCGACGCCGCCAACCAGAAGACGATCGCGGTTGAAAACGGCAACGAGTATGTCATCAACGGTGAGAAGATTTTCATTATGCACGGTGATGTCGCTGATCTGGCCGTGCTGTTTTGCAAGATCGACGGCAAGCCGAAAATCAACACGATGCTGGTCGACACCAACCAACCCGGCTGGAAAGCCCGTACCCTGAAGAACAAGATGGGTATGCGCGCCGCGACCACCGGCGGGATCCACCTGACCGATGTCAAGACGCCGACCGGCAACCTGCTCGGTGAATTCGGCAAGGGTTTTCGTTATGCTATGCAGACGCTCGACAGCGCCCGCGTGGGTGTCGCCGCCCAGGGTGTCGGTATCGCGCAGAGAGCGCTGGATGAGTCGGTGGCGTATTCCAAGAAGCGCCAGGCGTTCGGTGCGCCGATCGCCAAGCTGCAGGCGATTCAGTGGATGATAGCCGATATGGCCACCCGCCTGGAGGCCGCCCGCTGCCTGACCTATAAGGCGGCCATGAAGCAGGATAACGGCGAGAGGTTTTCGCTCGAAGCCGCCATGGCCAAGCTGTATGCCGCCGAAACGGCCAACTTCTGTGTCGACCGGGCCATGCAGATTCACGGTGGCTACGGTTTTATCGGCGAGTTCTCGATCATCGAGAAGCTGTATCGTGACCAGCGGGTGCTTGAAATCTACGAAGGCACTTCCGAGGTCCAGCGACTGGTTATCGCCGGCAATGTCATAGGCCGTTAGTTTATGAAATTCGGACAGTTTGAAATAGATACTTTCGTCGAGCATTCTTTCAAGCTCGACGGAGGTACTATGTTCGGGGTTATCCCGCGCTCGATCTGGCAGAGAATGATGCCGCCCGATGAGAACAACCTGATCGATATGAACGTCAATCTCTTTGTCCTGCGGGCGCACGGCAAGAAGATCATTTTCGATGCCGGACTGGGCGACACTCTGAGCGAGCGGGAGCAGAAGATTTACGCCACTCGGGGAGAGTCGTCCCTCGAATCGGGACTGGCCTCGGTCGGTCTGAAGCCGGATGGAATCGATTACGTCATCCTGACCCATCTTCACACCGACCACGGCGGCGGTGCGGTCAAACTGGTCGACGGCGAGTTTGTTCCCCGCTTTGAAAATGCCAAGTATATTGTGAGTGGCGAGGAATACAAAGACGCCACCAATCCGAACGAGCGTACCGGCGCGGTCTATCTGCCCGAGCGGTATGTGGCCCTGAAGGAAGCCGGTCAACTGGAGTTGATCGACGCCAGCACCGAGTTGTTTCCCGGTATCCGGGCTGTTTTCACCGGGGGCCATACCGGCGGTCATTTTGCGCTGGAGATGGAATCGGAGGGCGAAAAAGTTTACTATTACGCCGACATCTTCTGCAGTTCCAGCCACATGGGCGTGCCTTATGTGCCCGCCACCGACCTTTACCCGCTCCAATCGATGGAGATCAAGCGGGCAAAACTGCCGGAGATTATCGGTGATAATGTCATCATGGCGTTTGACCATGATATCGATATGCCGTTTGGTCGAGTGCGGCAGGAAGGAAAGCGACTGAAAGTGGAGCCGGTCGAACTTTGACCGATGCCCCCGCGACTGATCGATACTAAATCAGATAAATTTGGATACGAGTCATGTCACTTGAAGAGAAATTGAACCAGTTGGAGAGGATGCGGACCGAGGCCAGACTCGGCGGCGGCCAGAACCGCATCGACGCTCAGCACAAAAAGGGTAAGCTCACCGCGCGGGAGCGGATCGAGCTGTTTGTCGACGCCAATTCGTTTGAAGAGTTCGACATGTTCGCCACCCATCGTTCAAGTGACTTCGGTCTGGACAAGAAGCGGGTGCTTGGCGACGGTGTCGTGACCGGCTCGGCGAGAATCCACGGACGCCAGGTATTTATCTTCTCGCAGGACTTCACCGTTTTCGGCGGCTCGCTGTCTGAGGTTCATGCCGAGAAGATCTGCAAGATTATGGAGATGGCCATGAAAGTCGGCGCGCCGGTGGTCGGCTTTAACGATTCCGGCGGCGCCCGTATCCAGGAGGGTGTGGTTTCGCTCGGTGGAGACGCCGACAGCTTTCTGCTCAACACGCTGGCCTCGGGCGTGGTGCCGCAAATCTCGATTATCCTCGGTCCCTGCGCCGGCGGTGCTGTCTACAGCCCGGCGATTACCGATTTTATTTTCAT
>DAOWIC010000313.1 GCA_030641085.1 Calditrichota bacterium | reverse complement strand
CTTGATGCGGCCAGTCACCGTTTCCGGCCGTCCCTTGAGGGCGTTTTCGATCATCTCTTCGATGCGGTTGATGCGAAACGGCTTGGCCAGGAAACCGTCGGGCGACGCCTGCCCGATTATCTCCGGGGTGGCGACGCCGGTAATAAACATGACCGGCAGTTTAGGATGTTGACGGCGAATTTTCTTCAGTAGCGTGACACCATCCATCCCGGGCATCTTGATATCGGTAATCACCAGGTCGAATTTACCGTCGCGCAGTTTCTCCAGCGCCTGATGGCCCCCCTCGACCCCCTCCGCCTCATACCCGATGGCGACCAGAGTGTCGACCAGCAGGTCAAGGAGTTTGAGATCGTCGTCAACGACCAGAATTTTCGCGGCGCTATCACCCACGGCTCAGGACCTTATTATTTGAAGCAGTTTATCCGTCTGTTCAGTGAGCAGCTTGTCGCTCGTGGCCTCGATGTTCAGTCTCAGCAACGGCTCTGTGTTGGACGGGCGGAGGTTGAACCAGAAGTCCTTGTACTGGACTGTCAGACCGTCGATACGGTCCTGCTCGCCGTCGGCGAACGCCTGCGCCACCTGCTCGATTTTGTCGGGAATCGAGGTGACGCGACTGTTGATCTCGCCGGAGCGGATATACGGATCGATCTCTTTGATCATCTCGTGCAGCGGGCGGTTCTCTACCGACAGCAGTTCGAGGCAGACCAGAAACGCTATCAGCCCGGAATCGGCATACCAGTTGTCGCGAAAATAGAAGTGCCCGGAATGCTCACCGCCGAAGATGGCGTTATGTTTTTTCATGAGCGGCTTGATCAGGGCATGGCCGACCCGGGTGCGAATAGCCGTGCCGCCCATCCGTTCGACCAACTCCGGGACCGCTTTGGAGCAGATCAGATTGTAAAGAATAGTCTGATTCGGATCTTTGGACAAGAATGAGCGCGCCACCAGCGCCGTCACCATGTCGCCACCTACATGGTTGCCAAACTTGTCGACGAGGAAAACGCGGTCGGCGTCACCAGCGAAGGCCGCCCCGAAATCGGCGCCGGTCTCGGCGATTTTGGCCTGAAGGTCGGCCAGGTTCTCGACTTCGATCGGCGAGGCGGGGTGGTTGGGAAAGCTCCCGTCCAGTTCGAAATAGAGCGGGATTGTCTCGATCGGCAATTTTTCCAGCGCCGGCGGGAGGGTTGCCCCGGCGATACCGTTGCCGGCGTCGATGACGATTTTGAACGAGTTAACCTTACCGACATCAATGAACGACAGGCAGTGCGCGGCATAGGCTTCGGCAATATCCTTGCGGATGATACTGCCCCGGGTGGGGGCTTTGGTCGGTTCCTCACCCTCGATGATCGCCTTCATTATCTGGTCCAGACCCTCTTTACCGGAGAGCGGCAGCGCCTGTTTGCGGCAGATTTTGAAGCCGTTGTATTCTTTCGGATTGTGACTGGCGGTAATCATCACGCCGCCGTCGTATTCGTATCTGCCGACGGCAAAATAGAGACCGTCGGTGGAGCAAAGCCCCAGATCGATAACATCGACGCCGTAATCGAGGATGCCTTTGGCGAGGTTTTCAAACAGTTCATCCGATGACAGCCGCATATCCCTCCCGATGGCTATCGAGTGGGGATCCAAGTAGGCGGCTAAGGCATAGCCGATTTTGTACGCAATATCACCGTTTATCTGGTCGGGATATGTGCCCCGTATATCGTAGGCTTTAAAGATCGAGGGATCGACAGACATATCATACCTTCCCTTATTTTGTTCAAAAATAGGAACTTAGGGTTGTCGGGTCAATTATTTTTATCGGCCGGATTTTCTTGAAATTGCGGGTTGGAATGTCATGATATCTGTTGCGTTTTTAGTATTTTTGATTATAATTGGGAGCTTGGCGGCTTGACTGGGCCGTCATTTTACTTGTTATTTGACATATCGATATGGGCGGTTAGCTCAGCTGGTTAGAGCACCTGCCTTACACGCAGGGGGTCACTGGTTCGAATCCAGTATCGCCCATT
>DAOWIC010000175.1 GCA_030641085.1 Calditrichota bacterium | reverse complement strand
GATCATGGCAGGAGAGCGAATTGGCCCTCGATCCGCTAACCGCCGCCGAAACCGAGTCGGGCGACTCGCTGATGCTATCGATCCGCCTGCGGCAGATCAACCGCTCCTTCGACTACTGGGTCGAGGCGGGCCGGGTGCGAACCGAAACTCAGCAGATCAACGTCGTCGACCGTCCGCGGGTCACCGGCATTCGCCTGTCGCTGATCTATCCCGACTACACCGAACTGCCGCCGACCGTGATCGACGAAAATAACGGCTCCTTCTCGGCAGTCACCGGCACCCGCGTCAGCCTGAGCGTGCGCACCAACCTGCCGATAGAGACTGCCGAACTGGTCCACCTCGATTCCAGCCGGGTGCCGATGCGGGTCGGCAACAAGCAGGCCGAAACCTCTTTGGTCGTGGATAAATCGCGAGCCTACTATATTCACCTGACCGACCATCTCGGTGAGAGCAATCCCGATCCGATCGAGTATTACCTGACCGCCGTGCCGGACGAATACCCGTCGGCGGAAGTGATCCGTCCCGGATTTGATGCCAACCTCGGCGACGAAATGATCCTGCCGTTGATGGTGCGCATTTTTGATGACTATGGCTTTACTTCATTGGTGATGAAATACTCGGTCTTCTCCCGCGGCGAGGAGTCGTCCGAAAACGTCGCCGTGCTGCATTTTTCCGACCGGATCAAGACCGAGGGCGAGATCGAGTTCAACTGGGATATGGACCAGCTCAACCTTTTCCCGGGTGATTTCGTCCGCTACTATTTCGAGGTCGCCGACAATGACCGTGTCTCCGGCCCCAAACTGAGCCGTTCGCGCCAGTATATCGCCCGGCTGCCGTCGCTGGACGAGATTGTGGCCGAAACCGAAGGCCGGACCACGCGCCGGATAATCCGCACCGAGGAACTACTCAAGACCGGCCAGGACCTTACCGAGCGCCTCAAGAATATCAGCCGCAAGATCCAGGCACAATCACGCCTGCAAAATCAGTCCGACAACTGGCAGCAGCAGAAAGAACTTGAAGCGGTCACCGACAAGAATGCCGAACTGGTCGACGAGATCGAAAAGCTCGCCGACCAGATGGAGAAATCGGTCGACGAACTGAACGACAAGGCGCTAATGAGCCGGGAGATTCTGGAGAAGCTCTCGCAGATCCAGAAGCTGTTTGAAGAGATCGCCACGCCGGAGATGAAAGAGGCCCGCCGGAAGCTGATGGAAGCGATGGAGCGGATGAACCCGGATGAGATTCGCGAGGCGCTGAAGAATTTCGAGATAACCCAGAAGGAGCTTCTCGAACGCCTCGAACGCACCCTGGCCCTGCTTAAAAAGCTGCAGTTGGAGCAGAAGATGGAGGCGATGGTACGTCGGGCGGAGGAACTGGCCCGCCGCCAGGAAGAGATGAATAACCAGACTGATTCCTCTTCGAGCAAAGACCTGCCTCAATTGAGCGACAAGGAAGACGAAATCAGGAGCGACCTCGAACAACTGAAAGAGGAACTCGATCAATTAGCCGAGATGGCGCGAGAGGCAGGGCTTGAAGATACTCCGGAACTAGAAGAGTTTGAGCAGGCGCTGAGCGAAACCGACGCCGATCAGGATATGCAGCAGATGTCGGACGCCATGAACCAAAAGCAAAAGGAACAGGCGACCGAAAAGGGGCAGAAGGCGCTGTCCAAACTGCTCAAGATGCTGGACACGATGCAGCAGCAACTGGCCTCAATGAAGGGTGACCAGGATGAGGAACTGATGCGCGCCATGCGTCGGGCGGTCGATGACGCCAACCACCTGTCGCAGGATCAGGAAGCCTTGCTGCGGGAGGCGGCGGCGATGAATCGGCGCTCTTCAATGCTGCAGGAACTGGCCCAGGACCAGCAGAATCTCCAGCGTTCCTGTAACGGTCTGGGTAACCGTATCCGCGAGATCGGCGAGAAATCGCCCTTCATGGCGGCCGAGCTGCAACAGCTTATCGGCAGTGCGGTTTCGGAAATGGATGCGGCCACCGGCGCCTTCACCGAGCAGCGCGGCAGTCAGGGACTGCAGCACCAGCGGGAGGCGATGGCGAGGCTTAACCGGGCAGCGCTGCGGATTTTAGAATCGCTCAATCAGCAAAGCCAGTGTTCCAAAGGCGGCAACTGCGACAAAAGCACCTCGGATATCCAGTCCCTGAGCGAAAAACAGAATCAACTCAACCAGAAGACTCAGAGCCAGTGCAACAATCCGGGTCAGGCGGAGGGCAACGGCATGTCCGACGACGGCCGTCGCGAGGCACTGCAACGTCTGGCGGGCGAGCAGGGATCGATCCGCAAATCGCTCGAAGATCTATCACAGGAGTTTGGCGGATCACGCCAGATACTCGGTCGGCTGGATGATATCGCCGATGAGATGAAAAAGGTCGAGGAGGCGCTCAGCACGGGCGAGGCGGGGCAGGAGGTAGTCGAGCGCCAACTGAAGATATTTTCGCGCATGCTCGAAGCCGGGCGCTCACTTTACCGCAAAGATTTCACCGAGCAGCGCAAATCGAAAACTGCCACCAATCCGGCTTTCATGGTGCCGCCCCAACTTACCAATGACATTCTCGGCGACCGGGTTCGTCTCGAGGACCGCCTGCGCCAGTACCTCGGCGACAACTACCCGCCCCAGTACGAAGAGCAGATCAAGGCCTATTTCAAAGCGCTGCTTCAAATAGAGACTCAGGCCATCAACGGCGAACCGGCGGGCAGTCCGCCACAACCGACCGAACCATCGCAGCCATAGGAACCGAGCATAAATGAAACGACTGCTGTTGCCTCTATTACTGATGTTGTCGCTACTGATACCGCATGCGGGCTTTGCCGATGACGATGTTCGTCCCGGTTCCCAACGTCAGGTGCGGCCGCAGTCGACCGATCAACTCGGCGGTCTTGTCAACTACAGTCGACACCTGCTGCGCAACCGCGATTATCAGGGCGCGGCCGATCTGCTCGAGACGCTCTACGAAGAGCATCCAGATAACCCGGTCATTATCAGTCTGCTAAAGCAGTGCTATGAAAGCCTGCAGCTATATTCTAAGCTGGAGGAATTGATGCGGCGGCAGGTGGCGGCCAACCCGGACGCCATCAGCAACTACCTCGGCTATGCCGAAGCGCTCGCTCGACAGGGAAAGCGGCAGGAGGCGAAAGCCGTCTACGACTCCGCCATTGAGCGTATCGAGGATCATACCGATGTTCGCAATCAGGGTGTGCTTCAGAGTATGATCACGCACGGCCTTGAGGATGAAGCGCTGACATTCATCGATGACCTGCGGCGCGCCACCGGCGACTCGACTTTTTACGCACTGCTGCGGGGCATGGTTTTGCAGAAGCAGAAAAAATATGGCGAGGCGGCGCTTGAGTTGTACGCCATTCTCGAAGATACCCTCGGGCCCGGTGATGCGGCCGAGCGGCAGATCGCTCAGATGCTGGATTTCGTCGAGTCATCACCATCGGTTGAAAAAGTGCTGCTCGAGCGTTCGGATCTGTTTGCGGTCGGACCGGCGATGCGGCTTTTGTCCACTCATTACCTGAGGACCGGCCAGTACGAGAAGGCATTCGACTTTACGATTACCCGCGATTCGCTCGATGGCTACAAGGGGCAGACCCTCGTCGGTTACATACGTGACTGCAACGAGCGCAAGCTGTTTGACCAGGCGGCGCGGATGGGGGAATATGTCATCAGGCGTTACCGAAACACTCCCCCTATAGCACAGGCATACTTTTTCTATGCCGACGCGCTCTCACATCTGGGACGGTACTCCGAGGCGGTGTCGATTCTTGACTCGGCCGGAGCGATAATGATTCGTGACCGCGAAAAGGCGGACGTTATCTACCGCATCGGCCGCATTTATCTCGACGGACTGCATGATTACCCGCAGGCGCTGAGCTATTTCGATTCGGTACTGACCATGAGGTCGAGCGGTCCGATCACGATGCTTACGCTGGCGAGCATCCCGTACTGCTATCTCGGCATGGGCGAGTTGGACCAGGCCCGCGCCCACCTCGGGAAACTTCTGTCGCGGCGGCTCAATCCGGACATGCAGGAAGAAGCGGAGTATCAACTGGCGGCGATTCTTTTCTATCAAAACCAGTTTGATTCATGCCGCGTCGCACTGAACAAACTGGTAGTCGATTACCCGCGCGGCTACTATGTCAATGACGCGCTGGAGATGATGATTGCCATGGATGAAGCCGGCAACCAGACGGGCCTGCTGGGCCGGTACGCCTCGGCGCTGTTGTATGAGCAACGGCAGATGATCGACTCCACCGCCGAAAGGTTGAGCCGGGTGGCCGCGGCGAACGAATCCGGATTGGCCGGGATGGCCCTGTGGAAGCTGATCGAGATTCGGATGGACCGGGCCGATACGACGGCTGCCCTTCAACAGATCGATCAGATGGCGGTCAGGTTTCCTGAGAGTTATTATCTGCCGTACGGCCTGAAGATCAAGGCGGATGTATTTCTGCTGGATCCGGGCTCACGCGAGGAGGCCGGGACGATTTACCGGGAGCTGCTGGAAAAGCACCCGGACTATCCATTTGCTTCGGAAGTACGAGAAAAGATGCGGCGTCTGGAATCGGAGGCCGGGTCGGCCTAATAGACTTCCATCTTTTCCTTGTGGTTCCTCAATTCGTCAACCTTCTTTTCCAGGTTGAAAATTCTCTCTTCGTACTTCTCCGTCCGTTGTGACCGGACTTTGGTCGATGTCCGGATGAGCAGGGCCAGTGAAATCAGCATGAAGAAAACCGAGTTCACCTGCCGGAAAATCTCGCCCATATTGTAAATCGAGTCGAGAAAAGCCAGCACACCCAGGCCAAATAGGGTAGCGCTCCAGAAGAACATATGCCCTCCAATAGTGTATCATCGCCCATTCAATTGGCGATAATTAAACGTTGAGATTTACTCTCTGCCTGTTATATTTAGCCCGCTGGTGTCATTAAACATGATGCTATTATTAGTTTATCGGTATAAGAGATAGTCCCTTTAGTCAGATGGAGATAGCCGGCAAATGATTGACCTGAAACGCGACCAATTCGACAAAACCAACGCCATCATCGCGGCGGCGGTTTACCTTGTTTCGTTTATAGTATACGCCATGACAGTCCAGAGCACTTTTTCCTTCTGGGATTGCGGCGAATTCGTTGCCTGTTCAGCCATCTTGGGGATTCCT
>DAOWIC010000331.1 GCA_030641085.1 Calditrichota bacterium | reverse complement strand
TGCCTTTGTAGACAATGGCCCTGATAACTGCGTTTAGGCCGGGGCAGTCGCCGCCCCCGGTAAGTATGCCGATTTTCATGCCAAGCGTTCCCTCGCAATTGGTTAATCAACTAATATATCGGCAACATATGCCGTGTCAACCACATTGCGTTATATTCCGTACGCCGTTTCCGGCGGCAATAGTGGAGATTACGGCATTTTCCGTCTTCATCGGCTCATATCATACAAAATCAGCCGGCGGCGGCTGTAGTCGAAAAGAACCCTGAAGTTTTCCAGCACCAGATTACCGACATTCCCGGCCAGCCTTTCCGATCCGGCCAACCCGGCGGCCGAGTCCGGCAGGAGGACCCGAATAGATTGAAGCAGGATATCACCCATTTTAAAGGTGGCGGCATAAGCACTCCGGCCGCCGACAGCGCCGCCAATACCGCCGATCGAGGTCGGGTTGTCGCGAACATCGCTCAGTTGTTCGGCGAGACTGTTGTCGCGGGCGAATCGATGATGAACCACCAGCCCGAAGGCATTGCCCAGATCGACAATGAAATCACCTTTGATGCCGATAAGCTCGGCCTCGACCGTCGGCACCTGCATCGTGAGAAAGAAATCCATCGCCCGGCCGCCCGGGGGCGCTTCGAAACCGTCCGGGTTGAAAACAGTAAGTATGGAATTCTGATAATCGATCAGAATCGGAAAGCGGCTCAAGAAATCATAACCAAGAATGCCACCGAAATCCAATCCCTGCTCACCCTGCCAGACACCGCCCTCAAGAGGCAGGCTGCCCGCCACCTGGTCGTACAGGGTCAGGTCGCCGATGTTCAGCGAATCGGTGGCAACCAGCGCGACATCGGCATAGCCGCTGACACCAATTGCGGGCAGGGTAGTGACCTGCGCCAACTCAAGGTCGGCGATTGCGGACCGGTTGAGAATACTGTGCGATGAACCAGAGTCGAGAATCATCCAGACTTTCTTTAAGCCGTTGATTGTGACCGGCAGGCGGATATGCCCGCGCCGATAGGTGACCGGAATATCAAGTTTGTCTGAGCCGACCGGAAAATGAAAATCGGTATTGGAGCCGGCGGGCAAGGCAAAGAGAGTTGGCTCGATCTCCCGGTCAAACTCAAGTTGCTCAACCGTCACCTCAACCGAAAGACCCACCTCCGCCACGCTCGCCATTGAGTGGAAAGGGTAGAGAATGCCGTCATTGTTGCGGTAACCGCTCAGTTGGTTGGTGACTGTCAGGTTGTCCATGCGGCTGACGGTTCTGTCTAACAGGCCACTGGCCGAATCGAAATAAAGAAAGATCGTGTCCGCCTCCAGCGGTGTGAAGGCGACCTCGTGAAAACATCGGCCGTTTTCGGAAAGGGTGCGCAGGAAGCTGACCGTGCCCGGCAGAAATTCGGTCGGCAAGTAGGCGTAGGAGGCGAGGTAGATGTTTTTCAGAAGCTCCTTCTCCTCCTGTCCCTCGATCAAGGAGACCTGGCCGTTCAGATCATTCTGCCACGCGATATGACCGTCATACGCTTGGATCATGTTGAACTGTTCAAACCGCATCTCCATGTAGTACCGGTCCGGCGGTACTACATGCTCGACAAACCGACCAGGCATACCGTTGAGCAACACCGAGCCGCTGACATGATACGATTTGGTCCGGCGGATCTTCTCCATCGCTCGCTCACCGCCGACTGAATTGACCAGCAGTTTTTCAAGCTCTACCGCCGAGACTGTCCCGACCGCAAAGAGCATCAATACTACCAGCAACAGCCGGGTCGATTTTATTCTCATGCGATATTGTCCTTCACGAGCGTCGCGGCGCTATCTCTCCGATAGCCGGTCATTTGTTAGTTGCTATTTTCGGGCTAACAACTTAACCTTTGCGCTGAGGGTTTGCAACAGATCATTCTTATGAAGAAATTCATCGACAATCACCCGCTCGCCGCCGTGATGATTGCAGCAGGCGTTTTCCGCCTGTTGGCTGTCGTTTTCTCCAAGGGCTACATGGCCTCCGACGATCACTTTCAGACTGTGCACGTCGCCTACCAGTGGCTGCAGCAGGGGTTTTTTGGGGCCGACGGTTACATGACATGGAAGCGTGACCCCGCCTGGGAGATCTCCCGCTTTCCGCTTTACACCGTGTCGCTTTTCTGGAGCATGAAGCTGATGTACGCGCTCGGCTTTGAGGCGCTGGACAAGATCATGTACGGGGTCCGCTTGTTCCACGGCCTATTTTCAATGCTGGGCGTCTGGGCTGTCTATCGAATCATCGAACTGGTGACAAAATCCAAAAAGTGGGCTGTCGCCGGGGGGATGGTCATGGCGATACATTTTGTCATGCCCTACCTTGCCGTGCGAAACCTGATTGAGATGGTGGGCGGGACGCTCTGGGTGCTCGCCGTTTACTACCTCTATCGTTACCGCGACGACAAGCAGACAGTCTGGCTCGTGCTCGCCGGGATTGTAACCGGTTTGGCCTGGATGGTGCGCTTTCAACTGCTTTTGGCCTTCTGGGTGATCCCGATTATTCTCTGGATTGACGATCGCCGGATTCGAGCCGCGCTCTACTACGGGCTGACTCTGCTCGGCATGTTCTTGATAGCGGGGCTGGTCGACTGGAAACTGATGGGTACGTTCATGGGCACGACGTTAAACCATATCGGACAGGGTTTCACCGAACGACCGCCATACGCGACCAATATCTTCATCTATATTGGCGTGATCCTCGGCTATTTCATCCCACCGTTGTCGCTGATCCTGTTCTATCTGGCCGGTCGGAAAAGCTTTGTCGCCGACCACAAGATGATCACTATCAGCAGCCTGGCCTTTGTCGTCATACACTCCCTGCTGGCCAGCCGCCAGGAGCGATACATGATCCCGATAGTGCCGGTGCTGGCGGTGGTTCTGATTCTGGCGATGCACCGGCATTACTGTGAGAACGGTTTTCTCTTTCGCAAGAAGCGCCTGTTCTATCCGCTGCTGACTTTTACGATTTCGATCAACACTGTGCTGCTTCTGATCTTCACGTTTAATTACGGGCACAAGGGGATGGTTGAGCCGCTGGTTAAGGTAGAGCAGGTGTCGGCCGAAACACCCAAAGTGCTTTTCTTCTCGCCGGACAAGTATCGCAATTTTCCGTATTTCTACGGCGGTTTTGATCAGATCGGCCGCAACTATGTCTTCCACTGGCCGGATTTCGATCGCGCCATGCAGGATACGGTCGGAGGTTTTTATGATTACTACATGCTTTACCCACTGGATGCCGCCGATCTGGGCAAATATGTCGATACGCTCGAAAACCGGGTGGGACCTATGCGGGAGGTGTTCCATGTCGGCCCGTCGCTGGTCGATTACATTCTTCACCTGTTGAACCCGAAGCATAACCGCACCCACGAGGGCTGGGTCTACGCGCCGGTGACACGATTCGAGGAAAACCATGGACCTGACCTATAGCGACGACTACTGGGACAATCCCGAATCGAAAAGAGCGTTCCTGGATTTCCTGATCCGAATCCATAACCTCGACCTGTCGCTGTGGGATCGGATGGGATATTGGGATAACAAGTATCGACCGTTTTCCTTTTTTGACGGCAATACGGTTGTCGCGAGTACCTGCCTCTATTCAATGGATATGACTATCCGGGGCGAGCGCCGACTCGTGGCCCAGATCTCAAGCGTGGGGACTTTGCCCGGATATCGCCGACGGGGGCTCAATCTCGAATTGACCCGGAAAGCACTAAAGTGGGCAGAGGCTACTCATGATTTCTTTTTTCTCTTTGCCGATGAAGAGGCGCTCGAGTTCTACAAACGATGCGGTTTCCGGCGTACTTTTGAGCACAAAACACGACTTCATATATTGGGCAGGACCGCCCGGGCCGGGGCTGCCAAAATGGACGTTCAGAAAAAAGAACACCTCGATCTGATATATCGCTGCGCTAGTGAAAGAGAACCGGTCTGTGACATGCTGGGCGTGTATAACGAGAGACTGCTGATGTTCTGGTGTCTCTATTTCCTGACTGACAATATCTCTTATATCGCCGATCTGGATCTGTTGATTCTATATGAGCGCAAAGACGGCATTGTGACTGTGTTTGATATAGTGGGGAAGAAGCTCCCGCCCTTTTCAGAAGTCTACTCTTATATAGGCAGCGCGGAAGATACGGCGGTCGAGTTCATGTTCATGCCGGACAAGTTGGGTCTGCAAGAATCGGAGCAAGTGCTGCTTGAGATAGACAACGGCACCCATCTTCTTGGCGACTTTCCTTTTGAGGGCAGCAAATTTATTTTGCCCTACACCGCTCACGCATAGATTCTGCCGCCACACCTGATCCGCCTCGGACCGGCACACTTAAACCTGTCCGCGTAAGCGTAGGTTTTCAAATCTTGAGTCAACTGTGGTTGATTTTCGGCTGAAGATGAGGTAGTGGCTTAGTTGTCGATGTACTTGCCGAGAATCTTGCCCATCCGCGATGTCATCCGTGCGTTGGGCAGCACTTCCGTTGCGCCTGCTGTTTTAGCCGCTTTCATCTGGTCCTTGAGCACGTGCGGCGAATAGCAGACGA
This sequence comes from Calditrichota bacterium, assembly GCA_030641085.1. GTDB lineage: Bacteria > Zixibacteria > MSB-5A5 > GN15 > FEB-12 > DAOWIC01. The sequence continues at coordinate 822 of DAOWIC010000331.1, read as the reverse complement.
TCGGAATCTCTTCGGTAGCGCCGTAGGAGCGGAGTTTGTTTATCAGGGCCGGAGCCTCGATCCCGTTGAGATTCAAATCGATAATAATCAGGTCGGGCCGAATCTCCTGGGCCTTATTGAAAATGTCGTCGGAGCGAATCGCTTTTATCCCCTCAGCGTCCATACCGTCAAGGATTGTCATGATCTTGGATGTAAATATCATGTTATTAGCAGCGATAATAACCTTTTTATTCATGACACCAATCCATGGTTAAATAATTACGAATTAGGCAGTTATCTTTCCCCACCATCTCGCCGGACACCTCACAATATAGTGAATTTTGTCCCAAAAAGAAAGGCCTCATCTGAAAAAAAGAAATCAGATCCGTACGCATTCGTAAGCTTGTGGCGGCCAATAGGATGAAAATAAAGGCTTTTGCCCTTGACAGCATTTATTGAACGCGGTATCATAGCCTATGCCGCTGGAAAAAATACAGGTTGACCGAATTGCAACCCTTGTGCGGCCAAAATTACCCCCAAAAGAGAGAGAAAAACTCGCGGCCGAACTGGCGCTCATTGTCGGCTATTTTGAGCAAATACGCGATATTAATACGGACGGAATCGAATCGCAATCAGTCCTGATTCCGGCCGATAGTCGCCTGCGCGACGAAAACGTGCAGCCGTCGCTGTCTCAAGAACAAGCACTGGCGAACGACCGGGATAGCGACAGTGAGTTTTTCAGGGTTCTGAAGGTGTTAGGCTGATGGCTCAACAAGTGCTTGCTGTCATTCCCGCTCGATTCGGTTCGAAGCGCTTTTCCGGCAAGGTGCTTTATCCTTGGCG
>DAOWIC010000236.1 GCA_030641085.1 Calditrichota bacterium | reverse complement strand
TATCGAGGCGCTCGCGGCACTCGGCACGGTCGGGCCACAAGGATCCGTCGCCAAGACCCTGGTCGCTATTATGGCCGAGACGGCAGCGCCTTTGCCTCTGCGATGTACGGCGGCCTGGGCTGTCTCGGCACGCCGATTGTCCGCACCGACGCCGCCGCTATCTGGGCGACCGGACGCACCTGGTGGCAGGTGCCGCCGATTGCCGAAGTGGAGCTGCGGGGCAAATTGAAACCGGGCGTGACCGGCAAAGATGTCATCGTCACCCTCTGTGGGCATTTCAATAAGGACGAAGTGCTTAATCACGCGGTCGAGTTTGTCGGCGACGGCGTCGCGGCACTATCAATCGACGACCGGCTCGCTATCGCCAACATGACCACCGAATGGGGCGCGCTGGCGGGCGTCTTCCCTATCGACAATGTTACCATACAATGGCTGAAAAACAGAATCGCTTTCATCGAGAAGCGCGGTCTCGCCGGAGTACCCTCCGACGTAGACGGCAACGGCGTCCATCCCCGCATGAACAGCCAGAGGCTGTCTTTCCTTGAGGGCGATATTCCGGCAGCCGATGGGGATGCCTTCTACGCCAAAGAGTTGACGCTCGATCTGGACACGGTGACGCCTCATGCCTCCGGACCAGACCATGTGAAAGTGATGACGCCGGTGTCCGAGATGAACGGAGTGAAAATCAACAAGGCGTATCTCGTCTCCTGCGTCAACAGCCGAGTCAGTGACCTGGCGCAGGCGGCGGAGGTTGTCAAAGGCAAGAAAGTGGCCGAGGGTGTCGAATTCGATATCGCCGCCGCCTCCAGCGAGGTCCAGAGCGAAAGCGAGTCGCGCGGCGACTGGCAGACCCTGCTGGACTCCGGCGCAATCGAGCTGCCCCCCGGATGCGGTCCGTGTATCGGTCTCGGCAGGGGACTGCTCGAGGACGGCGAGGTGGGTATCTCCGCCACCCATCGCAATTTCAAAGGCCGCTTGGGATCCAAGCGCGCTGAGGCCTACCTGGCCTCACCGGCGGTCGTGGCTGCCTCGGCCATCGCGGGACATTTAGCTATGCCGTTTGAGATGGCGACCGCCAAAATATCCGCCTCGATCAAAACCGCCGACAGACCGAAGGCGGCCGACGGAGCGGTGACAATTCTCGAGGGTTTCCCGGCAAAGATCGATGGTGACATTCTCTTTTGCCACCTCGACAACCTCAACACGGACGGCATCTATCCCGGCAAGTATACCTATATCGATGACTTCACGCCCGAACAGCAGGCCGAGGTTGTCATGGAGAACTATGACCCCGAGTTCGGCAAGATCGCCAAAGAGGGCGATATCGTTGTCGGCGGTTTCAGTTTCGGCACCGGCAGCTCGCGCGAACAGGCGGCCACGGCGCTGAAGTATCGCGGTATCCGCCTCGTGCTGGCCGGATCGTTCAGCGAGACCTACAAACGAAACGCGCTCAACAACGGTTTCCTGGCGATAGAAGCGCCGCAGCTTGTCAACGACCTGAAAGAAAAGTTCGGCACGGATAAACTGACCGTTGCTACCGGCTGGAAGGCAACGATTGACTTCAGTAAGGCAGAACTTACTATCAACGATAAGACCTATTCGCTCAGCCCGGTCGGCGCCGCGGCGCAGGAACTGGTGATCGCAGGCGGACTGGAAAACTGGGTGAAAAATAACCTCGGATAATAACAAACCAAACATAACGCGGAACTATTACGATGGAAAAAACACTCTCCCGTCAGATCGCGCAATTCGCGGTCAACCTGAAATATGAAGACCTGCCGGCGGATGTCGTCAACGAGGTCAAGCGCTACCTGTACGACTCGGTCGGCTGCGCCTACGGCGGTTACCACACCAAAGATGTCAACATCCTGCGCGACATCTACAAGGATATGGCCGGCAAGGATGAAGCAACCGTAATCGGTTTCGGCGATAAGGTCCCGGCGGTCAACGCCCCCCTGGTCAACTCCCTCATGGTGCGCGCGCTCGATTTCAACGACATCTACTGGAAAGAGGACCCCTCGCATCCCTCCGACCTTATCCCGGCCGCGCTGGCAGTGGGTGAAATGGTCGATGCTTCGATGGAGGATGTCATCGTGGCGATCGTCCTCGCCTACGAATTCGAACAGCGCCTGTGCGAGTTCGCCGTGCCCGGCGTGCGCGAACGTAAATGGCACCACGCTACCCTGACCCAGTTTGTCTCGCCGATCGTGGCCGGTAAACTGCTCGGTCTGACGGTTGACCAGATGGTCATGGCGATCGGCATCAACGGCTCGCACAACCACACTATCGGTTGTCCGACTGCCGGCAAGCTGACCATGATGAAAAACACGGTCGATCCGATGGCGGTCCAGAGCGGCGTCTTTGCGGCGCTCATGGCGCAGAAAGGGTACTCCGGCACCGAGGCGGTTTTCGAGGGCAAAGAGGGACTGATGGATGTCTTCGGTCCGAAGTGGGATGAGTTCAAGCTGATCGGAGACCTGGGCCAGAAATTCAAGATCCTCGAGTGCTCGATGAAAGCCTTCCCCACCGAAGCGCTGACCCACACTCACATCTCCGCGACCCTCAAGGCGGTAAAAGAAAACAATGTCAGCTTCGATCAGATCGAAGAGGTAACAGTCACGACCATCGCGCGTGCCTGCGACATCTTGTTCGATCCGCACAAGTACCGTCCGGAGTCACGCGAAACCGCCGACCACTCGCTGCCGTACTGCATCGCGGCGGTGCTGGTCGATCACCAGATCACGACCAACTCCTTCTCCGATGAGAAGCTCAAGGACGAACGTATCTGGACCGTGATCGACAAGATCAAGGGTGAAGCCTCCCAGGAATTCGAGGCGATGTTCCCGGCCAAGCAGCCCTCCAAAGTGGTTGTCAAGACCACCGACGGCAAGACGTACTCGGAGTATCTCGAGTACCCGAAGGGCGACCCGCGCGAGCCGATGACGATGGACGACCTCGAGGCGAAGTTCAACGCTTTGTCAGACGGGCTTCTCACACCGAAGCGCCAGACGGAGATCAAAGAGATGATTTTCGCCTGCGAGACGATGTCGGTCAGAGACCTGATGGCGAAGCTGGTGGTTTGATCTCTCGCGATATTCATTGACTTTGCGATATTGCCCCTTGCCTTTCCGGTGAGGGGCTTTTTTTGTGCCCTCGGCTGGCTTACCATTTATGAGGTGGTCGGGGAGACATCTGCTTCGTAGGGACATGATTTATCATGTCCTTGAAAAGCATTTGATAAATCAAATGCCTACATCCCTGTGGGCGGCAGATGCCCTCATCTGCCCCGCCGTTTCGCATATCGCGGCCGGGTGGCACCCTCGAACTCTGTCTCGGGGTGCGGCATTTTGACACCAGGCCAGGCCCAAACCGGGTTTGAGCCTGCCACCCACCGGGCATATCTTTCTTAGCGTGATGACCTTTCGAGCCGTATATTATTTTAAAGTCAAACTCATCTCGACCATCCCAACATCAGAGCCAGCCTGTCCGTGAGGGTGGTCTTGTATGCGCAATCTGTATACCGCCATCGAGACTCGCTTTAATGAATGAACGAATGAACCGATTTGGAGAAAGGAATTGTTATGCGTTCTGCAACCGCAAAAACGGCCGGGACCGTGCTCGGTAGTCTGGTCCTGGTAATGATCCTTACCGCGAGCAACCTGCTGGCCGGGGAGGCGATCAAAGTTTCCGGAGTGATAACCTCCGAACCTACGCAGCGGGATTCGGCCGCAGTCGGAGATGTCGAAGGCCACAGCCTGTACCTTCATGCATACGAGGGTACTAACAGCAGTACTGGTGAGGTGGCCTTCATGGATGGTGCCCGGTCGTACAACGCGACGATTTCCGACCTGACAAAGGGCAACGGGATCCATCGGGGATATGTCGAGTTTACCGAAGAGGGAGGCAGCACGGTCTGCTATTACGAAGGGAAAGTAACTACATCGGTAGATTCGGACGGCAAAGCAGTCACCACCTATAAGGGTACTTTCTCCTTCACCGGCGGGACCGGCAAGTATGAAAAAATCATGGGGAACGGGACATACAACGGGAAATTCATACCGAGCGGAGCGCATTGGACCGAATGGTCGGCGGAGTATACTCAAAAGAAATAAGGTCATCTGGGCAGTGCCAGAAGGGCAGAACTCTTCAGCGGTTCTGCCATTGCGCACCACGCGGCGGGTGGCGGTCGAATTCTCGTAGCGCCTTGATTTATCAAGGCTGCACAGTCCAGCATTTGATAAATCAAATGCCTACGAACTGTATGTTAACGGAAGTGTGACCCGACAACCAGATGATGTTTTTGGATTCTCGGCCCGCTCCGGACCACCCGGATAAACCGTTGCTAATCAACGTCGTATAGGATATGCCCGAAAAAACGCAGAAAAACACTTGAACGTTTTCAGAATCTGCCGTATAGTTAACTAAACAGTTAGTTTAACTAATAGGTTAGCGATATGCCTGATACTGAAAAGAAGCAGAGAAAAAAAGCCGACTCCCCCGGCACCAAGGAAAAGATACTCGCCGCCGCACTGGAGGATTTCGGTGAGCATGGCCTGTCCGGCGCGCGCGTCGACAGAATTGCGCAAAACGCCGGCGTCAACAAGGCGATGATTTATTACCATTTCAACTCCAAAGAGAACCTCTACCGCGAGGTCATCCGCAAGCACCTTATTCGCAACATTACCGCCATGCGCGGCCATCTTGAAATGGGCGATTTCGAGTTGGTATTAACGACCGTATCAGAGACATATTTTCAGATGTTCAACCAGCGCGAATCGATGTCGCGCCTGTTGTTGCGCGAGATGGCGCACTCCGGCGGTCCGGTAACAGACGAGATAATAAAAGGCATCTCCGAATCGCGCCTTCCCGAGCAGGTGCTTTCGGTGATGGCCGACGGTGTCGAAAGCGGCGCCCTGCGCGATGTCAACCTCAGGCAGGCGTGGGTGTCGTTTATCAGCATGAACCTCGGCTATTTCCTGCTCTCCCCGTTCATAAACCGGATCCTCAACATTACTGAGCCGGAACAGTTTTTGGCCGAAAGGAAAACGGCGGTTGTCGATCTGTTCCTAAATGGAGTCATAGCGAGATGAAAAACAATTGGATAATCTTACTGGTGCTCCTGCTGCTGCCGGTCGGTGCGGTCTACGCCCGGGAGTTATCGCTGTCCGAAGCGCTTAATCTGGCGCAGGAGCATTCATTCGCTCTGAAGAGGGCAGGCTCGGAACGCGCCGCCTACGAGGAGAACCTGAAGGCAACCGTCGCGGAACGCTTTCCCACCCTCTCCCTCACCGGCCTGGCGTCGTATAAAGATGAGGTCGCTCTACTGGACCTCGAGCTTTCCCCCACCCAGCGCGTTCAACGCGATATTGGAACGAATGAGACCTATCAAACCGATTTGCGCCTGACCCTGCCTCTGTACACCGGCGGTCGGATCGGCGGCGGCATAGACATGGCGCGAGCCACCACCGACTACTACCGGGCGCTGGAACAGGCCGGCCTTGAGGAGTTGCTTTACATCACCCGTGTCCAATACCTGACATTGTACTACACCGAGCGTATGGTCGAGGTGTCCGAGGCGACTTTGCGCCGTGCGGAGATAATCAACGACGATATCCGCAACCTGCACTCCGCCGGCGTGGCCGACTCGGTTGACCTGCTCGAGACCCGCAGCAACCTTACTCAGGCGCAGTTTCAACTGAAAAGCGCGGTCAACGCCCGCAAACAGGAACAGATAAACCTTATCACACTGCTCGGCCTGGAAGCCTCTGAGGAGATTACCCTTTCCGACCGACCTGGCTCACCGGACCTCACCTTACCCGTCCATTCAGGTCTGGTGTCGGACAAACCGGAGCTTCGGGCCGCAGCGGCTGTGATAAATGTCAACCGGTCATCGGTGAGAGTAAACCGTGCCGCCTGGTTCCCCACTCTGTCGCTCTACGGCGGTTACTCCTGGGGCAAGCCGAACATCGACATGTTCAACGATGAGTTTAACGACTACTTCACGGCCGGTCTCAATCTTAACTGGTCGTTTAATCTCGGTCGCCAGACGAGGTCTAACGTCTCGATGTCGAAGTATCAATTGACCGCTGCCCGCAATGAGCGCGATCGGATCCAGGAGCGACTCGACCGTGAGGCCCGCCTCGCGCTGGAGAGCCTGGCACTGGCATCGGAGAAATACCTGACCGCCCGCGAGAATTTCCAGATCGCCACCGACAACTATCGTCTGGCGCAGGGCAAACATCGCCAGGGCGCGCTGTCGGCCAACCGGCTGCTGGAAATCGAAACCTCGCTCTCGGAGGCGGAGTCTACGCTCGCCACGGCCCAGGTGGGATTCTATATCGTACAGAGCAAATACCTTTTCGCTATCGGCTCGGACAAAATCACGGAAGGCTTTTGATATGAAGAATTTCAGACTGGCTATACTGTTATTGCTGCTGACCGCCGCCGTCGGCTGCAGCAACGGCGGCGACGTCCCGGGTGGATCGGGGCTGCTTGAGACCGACGAGGTGATACTCTCGGCCGAGACCTCGGGGCGGGTGCTCTCGCTCGCTTTCGACGAAGGAACGGCGGTCAATGCGGGCGATACGCTGGCGGTGATCGATCCGACCCGTCTCGAACTGCAACTGGCGTCGGCCGAAGCAGGACGACAGGTGGCGCTGGCCAACCTGGAATCGGCCTGCCTGCAACAGGAACAGGCGACCGAGAACGACAAATATGCTCGGAAGGAACACGACCGTGTCACCACCCTCTTCAGATCCGGTTCGGCCACCGAAAAACAACTCGATCAACTCAAACATGAACTAACCCAGGCCTCGCTTGCGATGCGAACATCTCAGGCGGCGGTGAGCACGATAGAATCCGAGCTGGCTCGAATAGACGCGGACATCAACATGATTTATCGAAGCCTCGAAGACTGCTACCCGGTCGCGCCGACCCTCGGCGTTGTGACCGAGAAATATATCGAACCGGGCGAACTGCTCAGCGCGGGCAAACCGATCGCCAAAATCTCCAACCTTAATTCGCTCTGGGTGAAAGTTTATCTTCCCGCCGGTGATTTCGCCCATGTCAAGATCGGCGACCGCGCCAACATCGACACCGAGTCGGGCGAGAAACAGTACGACGGAGAAGTGGTATGGACCTCCGAGGAGGCCGAGTTTACGCCCAAGAATATTCAGACGAAAAAATCCCGTGCTGATTTGGTCTACGCGGTCAAAGTAAAAATCGAAAATAGCGATGGTACGCTCAAGATCGGCATGCCGGTCTACGTGACGCTGGGTGAATAATGAGCTTTGTCACGGTTACAGGTCTGACGAAATCATACGGCGCGGTCAGGGCGGTCGATGATTTCTCCTTCGAGGTGAAGCAGGGTGAGATCTATGCGCTGGTCGGACCGGACGGCGCCGGCAAGACCACGATCATCCGCACCCTGTGTAACCTCGTTCGGTCGGACAAAGGATCGGCGTTTATCGACGGGCTGGATGTTTCCCGGCAGTTTGAAGCGATCAAAAGTCGGCTGGGTTATATGCCGCAGACTTTTTCGCTCTACCCCGATCTGTCGGTCGAGGAGAATCTCAGGTTCTATGGCGGTATCCACGGCGTAGTTGGCAAAAGGTTCCGGGATAAGACGGAAGTCCTTTACGGTTTCTCGAATCTCAAGCCGTTTGCTTCACGCCGGGCCGGGAAACTGTCGGGCGGCATGAAGCAGAAACTGGCCCTCTCCTGTGCGCTAATTTACGATCCGAAACTGCTGCTTCTCGACGAACCAACCACCGGCGTTGACCCTCTGTCGCGGCAACAGTTCTGGAAGATCCTTCTCGATCTGAAACGGCAAGGTGTGACTATTATCGTCTCAACGCCATACATGGATGAGGTCGCCCGAGCCGACCGCGCCTGTTTTGTTTTCGAAGGCAGGAAACTGGTCGAGGATCGCTCCGAGACTCTCTCCAACCGGTTTGACGGACGGCTCTACTTCCTCGATATGGCGCCATCGGTCAAGCTGGTCGACGGTCTGAACGATCTGCCGGGGATTGACGCGCGACGGTTCGGCTCCGGGTTACACCTTTACCTGGCTCGCGAGGATGCGATAGAGAACTACTCGGCGATGTTGACGGCCCTGGGTGTAGACACGACCGACGTCAAAGAGATCCGGCCCAACTTGGAGGACTGCTTTATCCAGTTCATGGAGCAGACATCATGAACAACCATGCCGTCGAGATAAACGATCTCTCCTGCCACTTCGGAAGTTTCAAGGCGGTCGACCGGATTTCGCTGACGGTCGAACAGGGGGAAATATTCGGCTTCCTCGGCGCCAACGGCGCCGGCAAAACAACCGCGATTAGAATGCTGTGCGGCCTGCTGATACCGAGCGGCGGCGGCGGTCAGGTGGCCGGGTTCGATATTCTCAAGCAGTCGGAAGAGATAAAGAAAAACATCGGCTACATGTCTCAGAAATTTTCCCTATATCCCGACCTGACCGGTCGCGAGAACCTCAACTTTTACGGCGCCGCCTACGGACTCGACAAGAAGCAGATCCTGGCCCGGACCGAGGAACTTTCCAACCGACTGCAACTGGCGGAGTTTATCGACCGCCCCACGCTCTCGCTACCGGTCGGCTGGCGCCAGCGTCTGGCACTGGCCGCCTCGCTTTTGCACAAGCCAAAAATCCTCTTTCTGGATGAACCGACCGGCGGTGTCGACCCGGTTTTTCGCCGCAAATTCTGGCAGATACTGTACCAGCTCGCCGAAGAGGGCGTGACTATCTTCGTGACCACGCATTATATGGACGAAGCCGCCTACTGTCAGCGGATCTCGGTGATGCACCGCGGGCAGATAATTCTGCGAGGCAAACCATACGACCTGATCGAACAGCACCGCGCCGCCAACCTCGAGGAGTTGTTTATTGATCTTATCCGTGGCCGGGAAAATGCCGATGCGTAGTATTCGTTTTCTCGCTCTCAAGGAGCTTTATCATATCTTGCGCGACCCGCGTTCGCTGGCTATCGCTATCGCCATGCCACTGCTGATGACCTTTCTCTACGGCTATGCTGTCAGTCTCGATATTAACAATGTGGTTATCAGTGTCATCGATTACGATCAGACGGCAGAATCGCGGCAACTGATCGATTACTACTACCGCTCGACCTATTTCGGTCCCGCCGATTATGAACCGGACCGATCGGATCCGGAGGGGATTCTGCGGCGAGGAGACGCCATCGCGATCCTGACAATAAAGTCGGGTCTGGCCACGGCGCTCGAAAACGGGCAGGAGTTCGAACTGGGGCTGCTCATCGACGGGTCCGACAACACCCTCGCCGCGGCGGTGCAGGGCTACTCCGAGGGGGTCGTCAACAGCTACCTGATGGATCGCATGCCGCCGGGTATGAAGATGCCGGGGATCAGCATTTCCAACCAGGTGTTGTTTAACCCGGACCTGGAGTCATCGCATTTCTTCGTCCCGGGACTGCTGGCGATTATCCTGATGATGATCTCGGCCCTGCTGACCTCGATCACAATCGCGCGTGAAAAAGAGACCGGCACCATGGAGCAGTTACTGACCGCTCCGGTCAGCCCGATGGCCATCCTGATCGGCAAGATCATCCCGTACATTTTTCTGGCCTTCCTCGACGGCGCCTTGATTTTAGTACTGGCCCGAATCCTGTTCGACATACCGTTTGCCGGCTCCGGCCTGCTGCTGGTAGGTTTCGGCCTGATCTATGTCTCGGCCGCGCTCTCGATCGGGATCCTGATCTCATCACTGGTAAAAACTCAGCAGGTGGCCATGATGCTCGCCCTGATAATGACCATGCTGCCGTCGGTAATGCTCTCCGGGTTTATCTTCCAGATCAAAAATATGCCGACCTTTTTGAAAATCATATCCGATATCGTCCCGGCTAAGTTTTTCCTTATTGTCATTCGGGGGATTCTCCTCAAGGGCGCCGGGATTCAAACGCTGGGTATCCAGGCGGTTTACCTGCTGATACTGATGACCATTCTCATCATAATCGCCGCGCTGAAATTCAAGACGAAGGTTGATTGATTATGAACAAGGCATTCATGGGACTGGTGAAGAAGGAATTCATACAAGTCTTCCGCGACAAACTTATGGTATGGATAATCTTTGCCTTGCCAATCATTCAATTGCTGCTTTTGGGGTATGTAGCCAATCTGGAGGTTAAAGATATCAGCCTGGACGTTTACGATTTCGACCAGACGCAACTCTCGCGCGATTTCGTCCGGTCAACGGAGGCCGGCAAGTACTTTACACCCACCACTCCCGAACACTCCGTCCTCGATCTGGACCTGAGTTTCAGAGAGGGCAGCCGCGAGATGGCGCTGGTGATACCGGAGGACTTCTCCGAAAAGCTCACCACGAACGAGCCGGTAACAGTCGGACTGATCGCCGATGGCACGGACGCCAACTCCGCCTCGCTCGGTTCCGGTTACATGGCTCAGATCGCGCGCAAGTTTTCACAGGATATTTACGGACTTGAAAGGCCACTGAAAGTACGAAACCGGGTGCTGTATAATCCGGAGGCGGAGTCGGTACACTACATGATACCGGCGATCGTCGCCACCCTTCTGACCATAGTTACGGTTTTGCTGACCTCGATGGCAATCGTACGGGAGAAGGAAACCGGCACTCTGGAGCAGATTCTGGTGACGCCGATATCGAAAGGGACTTTCCTGGCCGGCAAGGTGATTCCGTTTGCGGTGCTCGGGATGATCGAACTGACGCTGGCCCTCGCTTTTGGGGTCTTGTGGTTCAAAGTGCCATTTGTCGGCTCGGCCCTGCTTTTGTTAGGGCTGTCGGCGCTCTACCTGTTGACCACCCTGGGTATCGGGTTGTTCTTTTCGACGGTAACCTCGACCCAGCAGCAGGCGATGTTTTTTGCCTGGTTCTTCTTGATCTTTGCGTTGCTCACTTCGGGCTTTTTTACGCCGATCGCCAACATGCCGCAGTGGACGCAGTATATCACGTACCTCAATCCGATGCGATACTTTATGGAAATAACACGTGGTATAATGATGAAGGGCGCCGGCTTTGTTGACCTTCTGCCACAGACGATATCGTTGATTATTATCGGTGTAGTGGTTTTCGGTTTTTCGTCGATACGATTTTCAAAACGCACCGGCTAAGGTGTCAATCGGTCCGGTGTATCACAACATCCGACGCTTCGACGAGAATCTCGGTGCCGTTCTCAACCAAGCGTACGACAACATCGACCGTGATACCGGTCTCCCAGAACGGGCCGCCACGGGCAACACACTCAAAGGCGCAATCCGAAAGCGGGTACGGCTCGCCGATGAAATCGCTCTCCCAGACATCATCACCGTTGATAACCCAAATCCGGTCGGCGCTAAGGGTTGCCGGAAGGGCCAGCGAATCATCGGCAGCGACTCTGATCGCGGCTGTCAATGATGTGTGCAGGCTGTCGTCGCCGACAACCGGCATGAAGTCGCGCCAGAGATAGGAAGTCAGCAAGTAGGCACGTCCGTTGAGATTGGCCGGATCGTTCGGCTGCAGCACTTGATCGGTATTATCTTCGTTGCCGAGCACGGTGTCACCGCCACAGCCAAGCGCGGAAACTGTCGCCAGTGCGGCCAGGAGTACCAACGCCGATTGTAATATTCTGAATCGAAACATATCTCAAACTCCTTTCGGATCGGCCACTGAGACCGTCCACTACCGAAAGAATAGTCAACCTATCGTTCTCGATCAAGACTCAACTTGCCCAGCCGGCCTATCCCGGCAATTCAAATCGGTCAATCACTTTCGTATCCAAATCGTGGACCGTCACTATCATCCGGTCGTCGATCACCGAGAGTCTACAGAAGTGGTAGGACTGCTTCCACACCAAGCTACGCCGATCTTCCCGCGTTCGCTCATAGAGAGGCGCTCCGCCTCCACCCGATACGACGTAGTAGATACCGTTACAATAGGAACGTTCATAGTCATGATCGTGACCATTAAATACTATATCGACTCCGTATTTTTCGAATAACCGACAGAAGCTGTCGCGCAGCCCTTTTTCATCCTCACCGTGATCGCCGGTGCTATAGGGCGGGTGATGAAAGACTGCCACTACAAACCTGATCGAGTCGGGTACACTGGCCAACTCCTGCTCCAGCCAGCAATACTGTTCTGATTCGACTCCGGTCTCGCCGCACGAATTGAGCACTATAAAGCGAGTTTGAAGGCGATCAATCGTATACCATTGCTCATTGTTGGGCAGTTCGAAGTTGTCGAAATAGAGTGGCGATCCCCATTCGTGGTTGCCCAGGGCCGGGTAAAACTGCCCGGTAGCAAGTAATTCGGCGCTTATCTCATTAAACACCGCCCACAGTTCCGCCTTGCGACCATCCTCCACCAGATCACCGGTATGGAAGATCGCGACCGGTTCCGCCTCCATTATGCGTCCGGCGATCAGACGGTGGGTTGTGTGATCACTGCGAGTGTCGCCGAAAACCACGACCGATGGCAGGTTGGTGAGCAAGCGAACCTGAGATGTGTCCGCCATCGGATTACGGGAGACAATGACGGTAAAGCTGGTATCGGATATATCCGCCGGCACGGTGCCGAACAGGCTGTCACCTTTGGCCGTCAGCCATCCGGGGTATCGCTCGAAATCCACTCGAACGGTCGAACCCGCCTTGGCGGGGACGGTTGCCCGGTAGCAGAACCATGCGCCGGGCTGCGCCTCCATCACCGGCCGAAGATTTGAGACGGGCGGGACGCAATCATCCAGATAGCTGACCCGGCAGCCTGCCACCAGCAGGACCAGAACCGCTAAAGCCAGCGTGGCGCTATATAAGCTCTTTGTCAGCAACGACCTCATCTTTCAATCCGCCAGATAAAATGATACCCTCTATTCTTCTAATCGGCACCAAATGCTGACGCGTTTAGGACTTTAACAGGAGAAAACCCGGCCGACTCTGCCGACCGGGCTCTTATAGTAAACGCTACGGAGGTAAATCCGGTCAAACCGACACTTCTTCCTCTGCCGTCATTTCGGGCTGTTTGACAGTGACGTTGATTTTGTCGGCCTGATTGGTGAAATCGGTTTCCCCGGCCACCAGGCGCTCGAGTATATTCAGGTAGTCGTCGGCCAGCCGCTTCCGGGAAGCGTTGGCCAGCGCAAAGGTGTAACCGTCTTCGCCCATCTTGCGACGGAGCTTCTTGTTTTTATACAAAAAGAGAATGTTCACCGCCATCTCGTGCGCGTCTTCCGGCGTGGAGCCGATACCCGCCCCGGCGCTTTCCACCAGTCGCCGCGACTCACCCTCGGTAGAGATCAAAATCGGGCGGCGTGAGGCCATGATTTCATAGATCTTGCTCGGGACGTTTTTGGTAAAGAGCTTAGCTTTGCGCAACGGCACCAAAAACAGGTCCGCCGCCTGGTAATATTCGGGAATCTGCTCACGCCCGATCTGATCGTGGAAGACGACGTTATCGAGCTTTAGTTCTTTCGCTCTGTTAATCAGGTTTTGCTTGTCAGCGCCGTTGCCGACAAAAAGGAACCGGATATCCTTCTGATCGCGCAACTGGTTGGCGGCATCGAGGACATCGCCCAGACGGTGCGCCATACCGTGCGTACCGAGATAACAGGCGACAAATTTGTTTTCAAGTCCGAGCCGTTTTCTCACCTCAGCACCATCGGGAGCGCTGGCAAAGTGCTCGATATCCACCCCGTTCGGTATCAGGGCGAGTTTGGAACGCGGCACTCCGCGACGGGTGAGGATATCGATTGTCCCCTGCGCGACAGCCACCACGAGATCAGCCTTGCGATAAAGAAACATCTCCAGCGCTTCGAGAGCGCCGATGACAAAGCGATTTTTGATCGCGCCGACCGCGACAATCTCTTCCGGCCAGACATCGCGCACTTCGAAAACGAACTTGCAGCGCTTGATCCGGCTGATAACGTACCCGGCCACGGCGACAAAAAACTGCGGCGAGGTGGCGATCAGCACATGCGGTCGCCCCACTTTGGAGGTACCCATGAATACCGACGAAAACATAAACGACAGGTAATTCATAATCCGCTTGATAAAGCCCTTGTTGGCGGCGGCGTAGATATAGGTTCGGATCAGTTTCAGCTTCTTAAACCGCGCCACCAGACGCATCATGCCGCGATATTCTTCCGGAATGATACCGTCCGGGTGGTTCGGAAACGCGGTCAAAACGGTAACATCGGCGCCTTTATCGGCCCAGCGATCACCCATTTCGGATACCCGCAGTGCGGGCGCGTTCACTTCCGGCGGAAAATAGTGAGTCAGGTAGAGAATGTTCATTCGGTCATCCATCGTGCTTCCCCTCTCGACAGACTGTCCAATACGGCAAAAGTGGCTCTGGTAGAATCGATCAGTTGTTCGAACGGAATCGGCGAGGCGTCGTTTTCGTCAAGCGTCTGGCTGAAACGTTCGAGCATTTTGTAATGTCCTTTATCCTGGGCACCCTTCTTGTTCATGCGAATGCCCTTTTCGTCGGCAATAGTGAGCGACTTGAAATCATCCATCTTGATAGCCGTACCGCCGCCGAAAATCTCCAGATATTCTTTCGAGACGAGGTTGTTGCCGGAGGCGACATAGTTGATCGTCCCGACCGAACCGTTTTCGAACTTGATCGTTATCTGAAGGTTGTCGTCGTTGCGGTATCTTTCATCCGGCATCGAAAGCGACTCGGCATACACTTTGATCGGGCGCGATTCGGTGATAAATCCGAGCAGATCGATAAAGTGACAGACCTCGCCGATAACCCGACCGCCGCCGCTTTCGGCGTCCTGCAACCAGGTGTTGGAGGGAATGAACCCAGCGTTGATGCGGTAGTGCATCGAAAGCGGGTGCCGCACAGAACTCAGGCTTTCCTTGATCTTCGCAACAGTCGGGGCGAAGCGTCGGTTGAAACCGATCATCAGCGGCGCCGTGCCTTTGTGGTAGGTAGCGATTATCCGCTCCAGTTCCTCTTCGGTCAGACAGAGCGGTTTTTCCACAAAAGTCGCCTTGCCATTCTCAAGCGAACGGATCACCAGCTCGGCGTGCTGATCGTGACGGTTAGCCACAAAGACAGTTCCGATCCGGGGGTCACCGAGGATATCTTCCACAGTCGAGACCGTCCGCTCAAAGTCGAACCTTTCGGCGGCGGTTGTCGCCGACACACCGCTTCCCGAAAGCAACGCCTTCCGCTGGTATGCCTTTATTGTCTGGATATGCGGCAGCAGAACGCCCATAGCGAAGTTACCCGCGCCGACAAACCCTATCTTCAGGCGGTTCGCACTTCCGTCCGAGGCGGTGGGTTTCTCAGGCCGAGGGGTCGCCTTCTCCGAGCTATCGCTTTCGGGGTAATTCAGGACAACACCCATGCAGGTCTCATCGGTCCGACCCGAAATCAGGTCGTAACCCCTCTCGGCGTCGGCGATATCAAAACGATGTGTGATAAGCTGTTTGACATTTATCTTTTCGTTGGCGATCAATTTCAAAAATGATTCCATGTTGCGGTTTTCGGTCCAGCGAACATAACCAAACGGGTAATCGTGCCCCGCCTCTTCGTAGTTGTAGTCGTATCGTCCCGGCCCGTACGAACGGGATAGTTTCAACTGCAGCTCCTTGTTATAGTAGGCCGGTCGCGGGACATCCATCTTGACCGCTCCCACGACGACCACTGAGCCTTTCTCGCGACAGATTTCACCGGCGGTCTCGACCGGTCCGGCAGACTCAGACGCGGCGGTGACTATTACCGTATCCGATCCCTGGCCAGAGGTGGCATCAATGACCCGCTGCACGGTGGCGCTGTCGGATTCAAGCGCCAGCTCGGCGCCGCACTTTTCGGCCAGTTCGAATTTCGATTTGTCGATATCGATCCCGATAACGCGACAACCGGACGCCTCCAAAAGCATGCACGTGATTTGGCCCAGCAGACCCAGGCCGATCACGGTAACGGTTTCACCCAGTCGGACATCGGCCACGCGCACTCCCTGGAGCGCAATCGCACCGAGTGTGACGAAACTGGCCTCCTCATAACTGACACCCTCGGGGATCTTCACGGACAGGTTGGCCGGAACATAGATTGTCTCGGCATGACTTGCATAGCCGAACCCGGCACAGGCGACCCGGTCGCCGACGGCGAATTTATCCACGGCGGAGTGCACCTGCGTTACTTTCCCGGCGGTGCTGTAGCCGAGAGGCGTGGGTGCCTTCAGGCGACCCATGACTTTGTTATAGGTGGCGGCAATCCCTTCGCTCTTGGCTTTTGCCAGGACCTGCTTGACAAGGTCCGGACGCTGCCTCGCCTTGCCGACCAGCGACATCTGCGATAGCTCTATCATCTGTCGCTCAGTACCGACCGATATGAGCGAACATCGGTTATCAACAATAAGCCCGGCGCCTTTCATCTGCGGTGTCGGCACACCCACCACGCGCGGGCGTTTCTCACGGTTGTGCTGCAATAGCTGCTTCATACATTCTCCATAACGTTCTTTGCGATATCCCTGTCCGCCATCTCTTTGCTTTCCCCCGGTGTTCTGTTCTTCCTATCGAATATGGCCATATTAATTCTCGTTCTCAACAACGTCTTTGTCATCATTTTTCTGTAGCTCGTTAGACCCGGTCTCATTCGACAATCCTATACTGATACCGGCTAAAAGCCAGTAAATGAGCCCCGACGATCCCGACAGCGGCAAGTTTATCATCGAACATAACCAGATACCGAGTGATGCCGCGATCATACCGCCGCCGAACATCTTTGCATAATCCGAACCGCGCCTAAGTCTGAGTGCATCGCGATAGACCGATATCATCAGCATTATGAAAATGACGCCGCCGATAATGCCTATCTCGACTGTTTTGTGCAGAATTTCGTTATGCGGCGCCACATATAACC
>DAOWIC010000160.1 GCA_030641085.1 Calditrichota bacterium | reverse complement strand
CTTTGATCGAGCCGTATCCCTCGACATCAACAAAGCCGATCTTCTTGAGAATCGCGATAAGCTCGGAATAAGTGTAAACGCGAAGCTCCATGTTGAACTGCTTTTCGACGCCGTCTTTCTGGTAGATTCGCAGTTCGTGATTAACTGACGTCTCATAGTCGAATCGTCTGCGCACCAGGACCTTCAAACCTCCGTACTCTTCCCAGCCTTTGGAGGAAAAGTGGGTTAGAATCCAGTCACGATTGATTAATTGCAACACAAGACGGCCGCCCGGTTTGAGCGCCTTGAACAGTTTTTTCAGCACCAGCAGGTTGTCAGATTCCTTTTTGAAATAACCGAACGAGGTCCAGAGATTACCGACCGCGTCGAACTTGCGATCATAGTTGATTCGCCGCATATCGCAGTGGGAAAGATTGATTTTTAGATCGCGCCGCCCGGCGGTTTTTTCGAGTTCGTCAAGGTAGGACTGTGTGATATCGACACCGGTCACGCGCATGCCCGCTTTCGCCATCGGCAGTGAAATACGGCCGATGCCGCAGGGACAATCGAGGAACTTCATCCCTTTTTTAAGTCCGAGCTTGCTGATAAAGAAGCGTGTCTCGGCGTTGGTTTTCTTTTGAGGTATCTTCTCGAATTCCGGACGGAAGACTTCGAAGAAATCCTCCCACCACTCTGCGTTTTTTTCATCGCTTTCCCCTGATAAGAGCACTCAGTCACTGGCCGGTTTAAAAAACGGATAAACGGCTGATGAGTCAAAATACATCGAATGGAAAAAGGTGGCAAGAACTGTTAGTCCCCGCCACCCCTTTTGAATTCCAAAAGCACGCCTGTACGAACACAAAAACAGGCTCGGCCAGTTAGTTGGCCTTCTTGAAGTCCTCCATGAACTGCGCCAGTTTGTCAACGCCTTCCTTCGACATGGCGTTGTAAATGGAGGCCCGGATACCGCCCACACTGCGGTGTCCTTTGAGACCACTCAGGCCGGCCTCGGTCGCTTCGGCGATAAATTTCTTTTCCAGCTCCTCGCTCGGCAGCCGGAAGGTGATGTTCATCCAACTCCGGCTGTCCGGCTTGACCGTGCCGCGGAAGTAATCCGGGTTCAGGTCTATCAACTGGTAAATCCGTTCTTTCTTGGCGATATTGGCCTTCTCGACCCCGGCCAAACCGCCCTGGGCCTTGACCCACTCCATGACCAGTTTGACGATATAGACCGACAGCACTGGCGGCGTGTTGTAAAGCGATTTCTTGTCGGCGTGGGTCTTGTAGTTGAACATGGTCGGGTTGCCGTCGGCGCATTTGGCCAGCATCTTGTCGTTGATGATTACCACGGTCGCACCGGCCGGGCCGAGGTTTTTCTGCGCCCCGGCGTAGATCAGATCGAACTTGGTGAAATCGTGCACCCGCGAGGCGATATCGGACGACATGTCGCACACCAACGGCACATTGCCGGCATCCGGGAAGCTCTGAAACTGGGTGCCGAAGATGGTGTTGTTCGAGGTCAGGTGCAGATAGACGGCATCATCGGGAAAATCGATATCGGTCGGGATGTGATCAAAATTGGTCTCCTTGGAGGAGCCCGCCAGATGCACATTGCCGAACAGCTTCGCCTCTTTGATCGCCTTGCTTGACCAGGAACCGGTATCGACATAGGCGGCCGTCTTGTCTTTGGCCAGGAAATTCATCGGCACCAGCGCGAACTGGGTTGAGGCGCCGCCACCCATAAACAGGACATGATAGCTGTCGTCGAGGCCGAGCACCTCTCGGAAAATCGCGATTGCTTCGTCGTTGATCTGGTCGTAGTACTTGGAACGATGCGATATCTCCATCACCGACATTCCGGCGCCCTTATAATCGAGCAGTTCCTGCTGGACGATCTTGAGAACATCCAGCGGCAGGGTCGCGGGACCGGCATTGAAATTGATTACTCTATTTGCCATCGTATTACCTCTTATTCGTTACGAATTCTATTCAATCACAGCCATCTATTTGGAGACGTATTCACCAATGATACGATCGACAATCGTCCCGATCCGCAGCAGGTTCTCCTTCGACGAGGCCCCGATATGCGGCGCGAGGATAGTGTTGGGGGCATTGATCAACGGCGAATTTTCCGGCGGATCGGAATACCAGACATCGGTGGCGTAACCGGCCAGCTTGCCGCTTTCAAGCGCCGCGGCCGCATCTTCTTCAACGACGCACTTGCCGCGCCCGGTGTTTATAAGATAGGCACCGTCCTTGAACTTGGCCAGGACATCCTTGTTGATAATGCCCTTGGTCGACCCAACCAGCGGCATGTGCAGCGAGACATAGTCGGACTCTTTGATGACGTCCTCCATGTTCTCCCAGATTTCGGCAAAGTCGGTGAAAAAGACGTCCGGGTGCCAGCCGATGACTCTCATGCCGAAGGCGCGCGCGCGGACCGCCAGCGCCAGACCGATCCGGCCGAGACCGAGAATACCGAGCGTCTTGCCCATCAGTTCGGACCGCTTCAGTTCCTTCTTGGCCCACTTGCCTTCCTTCATCGTCCGGTCGGCGGTGGGGATATGGTTGGGCAGGGCGATCATGAGGGCGAAAGCCATCTCGGCCACCGCCACCGTTGATGCCTCGGCGGTGTTATAAACGAGGATGCCCTTCTCTTTGGCGTAAACCTGATCGACATTGTCGAGGCCGACCCCGCCGCGGATGACCACCTTCAGGTTGGGCGAGGCGTCGATGTAGTCTTTGGTAACCTTGGTCTTGCTGCGAATCAGGATAATATCGGCTTCCGCCTGGCGGCCCTTATCGTCGGTAACTTCACCATACTTCGACAGAATTCCCGGCAGGGAAGCATCGAATGCGTCGGAGATCATTATCAGCATAACTCTTGACCCTCTTATGATTATTAGTTCAGTAGATTCACCACCATGCCGCTGCGCAACTTCGGTTCGAACCAGGTTGACTTGGGCGGCATTACCTCGCCGGCATCGGCGACCTTGAGCAACTGGTCAACCGTCACCGGTCCCAGCGAAAAAGCTATTTTGAATTTATCGCTATCGACAAGCCTGACCAGTTCGGCCACACCGCGAATGCCGCCGATGAAGTCGATCCGCTTGTCGGTCCGTATGTTTTCAATTCCCAGAATTGGCTCAAGGAAATTAGCCGACAGCACCGCCGCGTCAATCGAGCGGGACGGATGGTCGGCCTCGAAACTTCCGTCTCTGGAAGTCAGGCGATACCATTTGCCGCCGGTGTAAACACCAACCTGGTGTTT
>DAOWIC010000302.1 GCA_030641085.1 Calditrichota bacterium | reverse complement strand
GCAACCGCCTCACCGTATCTCTGTCGAAACTCCGGGTTTTCGACCATCTTACGATCGAGCATTTTGGCACACATGGTGTCCCTTTCGATGTGGTTTGTTGATTCAACGACGTACCAGATTAACAGCTTCGGTTATCCAGCCGGGTTGGCGAAGCAGAGGGATCGATGAAGTTCATCCCCGATTGAACACTCCATAATAATATGAAAGCCTGCCGAAAGCAACAGGCACATTCGCACGATGAAAAGGTAGGGTCTATTAGAACCAGACACATCTCTCGTAGGGGCTTGATTTATCAAGCCCGCGGCAAGCATTTGATAAATCAAATGCCTACGGGTTTGCAGGGTCAGGACCCTTGTCGACAGATCCCGAACGAAGTGAGGGAGGTCCTGACGCGGTCGGTCAAATCCTCCGCCGCCGATACCCGACTCACCCCTCCACAATATACCGTCAATCCGAAAAAAGCAATATCACATTTCGCCGGTCCGCACAAAAAAGGCGGGGCCCGATGGGGTCCCGCCCTTCTCATATGCATATGTTTATGAAGCCTACCTCACACCCCAAGCTTCTTCAGCGTCTCGGGGATATCGAGAAATGTCCGGCAGGGGTGTGCGCCCGCCTCGGTCAGCATGTCCAGCTTCTCCTGCGCCGTACCCATCTTGCCCTCAACGATTGCCCCCGCGTGGCCCATCCGTTTGCCGGGAGGTGCGGTAATACCGCCGATCATCGCCAGCACCGGCGTTTTCATTTTGGTGATCGTGTCGGTGGCGCGTTCTTCGTAAACACCGCCGATCTCACCGCACATGACGACCGCTTTGGTTTTGTCGTCCTCTTCGAACTTCCAGAGGATTTCATCGAAAGTCGAGCCGAGCACCGGGTCGCCGCCAAGACCGACACAGGTGGTCTCGCCGTAACCGGTACGGGTGAGCGTGTCGGCGACATAGTAGGTTATCGAACCGGAGCGCGAAACAGTGCCGACCCGTCCGGGCGCAAAGGCGATATCAGGCATGATGCCCAGGTTGACCTCGCCCGGGGTCATGACGCCTGCGGTATTGCCGCCGATAACAGTCGCGCCCGCCTTCACCGCATCCTCGCGCACGTGCAGCATGTCGTGGATGGGAATATGTTCGGGAACCACAACCACAAACTTGATCCCGGCCCGGATCGCCTCAATCGTAGCCTCTTTCACGAAACGCGCCGGAAGGAAAATGATCGAAACATCGGCGCCGGTCTGCTCAACACACTCGGCTACCGTATCAAAGGCGGGCTTTTCGCAAACGAACTGACCGCCCTTGCCCGGCGAGGTGCCACCGACGATCCTGGTACCGTACTCGAGCATCCGCTCGGTATGGAATTTTCCGGCCCCGCCGGTGATTCCCTGCACCATCACTTTGCTGTTTTTATCGCATAGAATCGCCATTACTTCGCACCTCCCGACCGAGCCTTGGCCAGTTCGACCGCACGCTTGGAGATCTCCTCAATCGGGGTCTCGATACCGTGCGCCTCGACATTCTTGAACAACTCCGGGTTCTTCTCTTTTTCTTCTTCGAAAAGTCGCACACCCTCCTGCCACATGTTGCCGGTCATGCGCATAACCATCGGCTTGGACAAACCGTGATCCTTGAGAAACATGATCACGCCCTTGGCGAAATCGTCGCAGCGGCTGATCCCGCCGAAACGCGCGCCGAAGATAGCGGCGACGTTCGGATTTTCATCCAGAAGAACGAGCATCTTGGCGATTCGCTCCGGAGAGGGACCGCCGCCGGAGTCCATGAAATTGGCCACCTTGCCGCCGAAGTAACTGATAAAATCGTTACCCATGATGCCGAACCCGGCCCCGCCGGGAAACATGCCGATATCGCCGCCGAGATCGAGATACGGTATCCCCCATTCGGTCGCCTGCTTCTCTCGCGGAGTCATCTCGCCCTCTTCGTGGCGCATCTCAATGTCCATCTCCTTCAGATCGGGATGACGGAACAGGGCGTCATCGTCAAGCGACACCCTGGCATCGGCCGCCAGCAGCTTGTTGTCGCCGGTCAGCACGAGCGGGTTTATCTCAACCAGCTTGGCGTCGTACGCCTTGAACATCTTGTACAGCCCCTGGACTATCGCGGCGCCGTCTTTGATCAACTCCTGCGGGATACCGATTTTCTTGGCGATATCAAGCGCGTCGAAGGTGTAGAGGTCTTCATGTATGGAGAATGATTTCCTGACGATTTTTTCCGGGTGCTTTTCGGCGGTCTCCTCGATATCGACTCCCCCCTCACCGGAGGCGATCACGACCAGCTTGTAGTTGGCGCGATCGAGCGTTACGCCCAGGTAATATTCCTGCTTGATCTCAAGCATCGGTTCCAGCAGGATCGAGTCCACTTTGTAGCCCCGGATTTTCAGCTTGAACAACTCCCTGGCCACCGTGCGAGCCTCGTTCGCCCCACCGGCGAATTTGATTCCGCCCGCTTTGCCCCGACCGCCGATCAGAACCTGTGACTTCAAAACCACCCGTGTCGACATTCTGCCGACCGCCTCGTACACTTCATCGGGCGTTCGGGCGAGATAGCTCTCGGCGACCGGGATGCGGAACTTCTTGAAAAGCCCCTTACCCTCAAACTCGTATAGTCGCATGCGCAAACCCTTATTTATTAGTAATTTCGTGACAAATCTGATCCAGTACGATTAATGGGTCAATTTAGCGGTTTCGGTCGTTTTGTCAACAGTAATCGGCGGCCATAAGTCGTTACAGATAATCATTTTAATATTGGCTGTAAAAAGTAGTTTCTGCGACCTGTTAAAACTTTACAGGGGGACAAACGTATTTTAACATAGTCGGTAGATAGTATGAGGGCGCTGCCTATGGTCAAATGGCTAACGGGTTTATTTACATTTCTAATCGTCTCCACCTCGGTCTATGCCGGTAACTATCAAGTTGACTGGACTGATGTAGTTATGGGTGCGGAAAATTATACCCACATCGAGCCGCTAATGGACAATGAGGGCCGCCTTGTCGGTTTTGTATATGCTGATACAGCCGCCGGCGCAGTGGTGGTGGATCGCTTCGCCAGTAATGATACTCTGATGATCTTCGCCCTCGACGGTATCCCGCGCAGTACCGCCGGTTATCTCAGCGATGACGGCGATACGCTCTTTCTCTATGCTGCCTATGCTCGTCCGGGCGAGACGCCCGGTATCGCTCGTATCGTGGCCTTCCCCGACGGCGCTATGATAGAGACCGTTCACCCGGAGTGTTATTCCACCTACGGTGATATCGTCGACGCAGGTAAACTCGAAGTCGGCCTGAGACGAGCAAACGATGGTACGATTGAAGGGGTACGGTTCGAGGCCACATTGCGCTACGAGGAATACATCTTCACCATGGGCAGATCCGCCGAAGATATCTCGACCTCGATCCTGTTTGCGCCGGATCTGAGGGAGGAAATCGTACGCGAGGCGGCGACCTCGATACGGATCGGCAACTTGCGCGGCGATGAAGATACCGAACGTATCTCGTTTGATGATTACTATTACCGGTATGACTTCGATGAATTGTCTGACGCGGTCGATTCCGGAGAGGTCCGGCATTCGACTGTTTTGGCATACGATGATATCGACAACCTGATCGCGTATAATTCCAGCTACGAGGGCCGGTCGCACGATATTGTAATCGGGCAGTTCAAACCGGATGACGCCCTCGAAGAACTCATCTATCACGGCAACAGCAATGATCTGCTCGGTTTCTGGCCGGGCCCGACCGAGCACCTTGCCTGCTACAGCTTTGCCGGCGACTCCGTGACCGAACTGTGGTACACCGAGATCGGGCCGGCAAAACTGGAGATGATCTACAGGCCGGATCGGGCTATAGTCACCCGCAGCGAGACCGGCCGAGTTATTTTCTATGATTATTCCAACGGCAAGCTCATCGACTCGATCGAAATCAATCCTGATCTGGAGGCGGTCTCATTTTTTGCCGAGAACTCCGACGAACCACAGTTGTTTATGGCTGGGCGGATCCATGACACGCTTTTGGTCTATCAGCTCGACATGACCATCTACGACTGGGAGCCGGCGGTCGAGCAAGTGGTTCCGGCGACCTTCACCCTGTACCAAAACCATCCCAACCCGTTCAACGGCGAGACCGAGATAAGATACGACACCGAGGAATCGCAGCATATCTCCCTGAATATCTACAATATTCTCGGTCAGGAGATCGCCATTCTGGTTGACCGGGTGGTTTCTCCGGGCACTTATTTTGTCAGTTGGTCGGGAAGCGACGACGAGGGATTGCCGCAGTCGAGCGGCATCTATTTCGCGCGCCTGCAGGCGGGCGGCCAGTCGCAGATGACGAAGTTGATCTATCTGAAGTAGCCTCTATTCGGCAGTTGTTCCACTCGAAATCGAATCCGGTTCCACCCTCAGCTTGAACTCTATCCCGCCGTTAATAAAATCGACCCGTCGCTGCGGACGATTGATCGTGCCAGCCTTGATACAGTCGCGAGGCGCACCCGTGACAGTCGGAAAAGGGTTGCCGGTGATGTGGGCCTCGGATGCGTAGTAGTCGATGACCCGGCGCGAAAGCGCCAGTGTGTCGCCCCCCTTACCGGAGATTGTATTATCAGAACAGTCTTCCCAGATGAAAAAGATGGGCAAGGCCGTATCCGGCACCAGCGACCCGAATTCGCTGGTCACAACCAGCTTCAACAGCGAGGCTTCCCGCTCAAGTCCGAAACAGGCCGGGCCACCCTTGCCGGAAAGCATCTCGGCCAACGCCACCGTCTGCCAGATCGATACCGGCTTACCGTCGACCGCGACTCCCTGAGCGCGGCGGGCATTGAAAAACTCCCAGTTGCATGAATCGTGAATCTCGCCGGGCAGGACCTCGACAATCTGGAAAAAGTCCCCTACCGTGGCGAGCTTCAGATCAAACCCGGCCAGGGGGACACCATCGGTACGAAGGAATACGGACAGCGTATCGTTGACCCGCATATCGTCTACGAGCAACTGTTCTATGGTTACCGTATATAGTGGCGCGCTGTCAGAGGAGACTTCAGCGGCATTATCGGCCTGCGCCGCGGCCGTAATCGGCCCCAAACCGAGCAGTCCCGGCGCCAGACATACGACGAGGACGGCCACCAGTCGGTCGAGGGTAATATTGGATTTCAAACAGCGCATAATGGACATAAATAAAAGGCCCGCCGTCGGGCGGGCCCAAAACTTGATTTATTCTACTACCTTGAAAAGGTACGGTCCGCCCCAGGCCGGCTTGTGTTCCGGCGGCGCAAACATCCATGTACCAGTCGGCGGGAAATAGGATGAGTCGATAGTGAATATGCCCGGCTCATCGACTACCAGGTCAAACGATATCTGCCGGGTAGACTTCTGCGGGGCAAAACGCTTGTGGATACAGATACCGCCAAAACCGACCAGTTCCGGCAGTTTGCCGTCCCAGTCGCGCTCGGCGACATAAAGACCGCCCATATCCCAGACCGAGTTGTCCTGCCAACCGTTGTGCGCCTTGATATCGCCGTTATCGTTCAGGCCGTTGCCGCTGTCCGCCGGATGCACAATCGTCTTGATATCAGGCGATGTTATTTTGAATCCAACCGAAAAGCCGCGGCGTTCGACATCATTCTCGAAATAGATGTCCACCGTCACCGGCTCACCCGCTTTGATAGTGGTCTCATTGACCGCGCCCGGACCGGAGAGCTTCATACCGATCGAGGTCGCGCCTACCAGGCCGGCCGTGAGCAGAAGTACGGCGGCAATAGCCGCCAGAGTTTTTCTATTGAGCATATCGTCTCCCAGTTAATGTCCGCGAAGTAATTTCCGCGCCGAATTCGGGGCTTTCAAGATACTCCGGGGGCAAACAGTTGTCAAACTGATTGTTATACTACAATCACAGCCGCGCGCGCCAGGTTATCGGGGTAATTCGTGTTTCGACTCGACCGGCTCAATCTCTCCAAAGATGGAGTCTACCGTTGATTATCGGCATTTACAGTCCCTAAATCAGCCCTTGTCAGCCATGAAATTCATTTTTTGATTGACCACCCAGTTAGGCGATTGTATTTTCTTTCACAAGAAAGGAACCCGCTATATGAGTACAGTCGGAACTAAAGAATTAACAGCTAACGTTCCCGCCCAATTTACAACAACTTCCATCGGTAGAAAGGTACTGATGGCCATAACCGGCCTATTATTGTCTGCTTTTGTTGTTGTTCATTTGGTAGGTAACCTTCAGATTTTCATCGGGCAGACACAGCTAAACGCTTATGCTCACACCCTTCAGTCGCTGGGAGTAATAAAGTGGCTATTCAGGCTGGGCCTGTTGCTGTTTGTTGGAATTCACATTTGGGAAGGTGTAATAACCTGGTGGCAGAACAAGCAATCGAGACCGGTCGGCTATATCAAAGAGGATACGATCCAGGCGACACTCGCCTCTCGGACTATGATTTATACCGGCCTGGTGATCGTTTCCTTTGTTGTTTATCACCTGCTGCACTTCACGCTCATTGTAACCAATCCCCAATACGCAACGCTTCCACCGGATGCTGCGGGAAATTTCGATGCCTACAAAATGGTAGTGCTTGGCTTCCGAAATCCCATAATCGCGGGCGTCTATATTGTTGCCATGTTCCTTCTGGCATTTCATCTCACCCACAGTTTTTCGTCGATGTTCCAAACCCTGGGGCTGAACAACAATCGCTACATTGACAAACTTAAGTTCTACGGCAGCCTGGTTGCCTGGTTGATCTTCCTGGCTTACATCTCGATACCGGTCGCAGTTTTGGTGGGGATCGTCAAACTGCCCGGAGGAGGAGCATAATGATACTTGATTCCAAAGTACCCTCGGGACCCCTGGCGGAAAAATGGGAAAAACACCGCTTCGAGATGAAGCTGGTGAACCCCGCCAACAAGAGAAAATACTCAGCTATCATCGTGGGCACCGGTCTGGCGGGCGCGTCGGCTGCCGCAACCATGGCGGAGCTTGGATATAACGTTTCCTGTTTCTGTTATCAGGATTCACCCCGCCGCGCGCACAGTATTGCCGCGCAGGGCGGGATCAACGCCGCGAAGAATTATCCGACCGACGGTGACTCGGCCTACCGGCTCTTTTACGACACGATCAAGGGCGGCGATTTCCGCTCCCGTGAGGCAAACGTCTATCGGCTGGCTGAAGTCGCCAATAACATCATCGATCAGTGTGTCGGCCAGGGCGTGCCGTTCGCGCGCGAATACGGCGGCCTGCTGGCTAACCGTTCCTTCGGCGGCGCCCAAGTCTCGCGGACGTTCTACGCTCGCGGTCAGACCGGCCAGCAGTTGCTGCTGGGCGCCTATTCGGCGCTGTCGCGCCAGATCGGTCTGGGCAATGTAAAGATGTATAACCGCATGGAGATGCTTGACGTGGTCGTCGTTAACGGTCGCGCTCGCGGTATTGTCGTGCGCAACATGGTGACCGGCGAGATCAGTTCTCACGCCGCCGATGCGGTGGTACTGGCCCCCGGCGGCTACGGCAATGTCTTCTACCTGGCTACTTCCGCCAAGGGATGCAATGTCACCGCCGTCTACCGCGCTTACAAGAAGGGCGCCTATTTTGCCAATCCGTGCTTTATGCAGATTCACCCGACCTGCATTCCGGTCACCGGCGAGTATCAGTCGAAACTGACCTTGATGTCGGAGTCGTTGCGTAACGACGGCCGTATCTGGGCACCCAAAAACAAGGGCGACAAGCGCGCCCCGGGCGATATTCCCGAAAATGAGCGCGATTATTACCTTGAGCGCAAGTATCCGAGTTTCGGCAACCTGGCTCCGCGCGATATTTCCTCGCGTAGCGCCAAGGAAGTTGTCGATGACGGTCGCGGTGTCGGCATGACCGGCGTAGGTGTTTATCTTGATTTTGATGACGCCATCCAGCGGCTCGGTGCGGACACGATTAAAGAGCGCTACGGCAACCTGTTCGACATGTACGAGCGCATCACCGGCGAGGATCCTTATAATGCTCCGATGCGTATCTACCCCGCCTCCCACTACACCATGGGCGGTACATGGGTTGACTATAACCTAATGAGCACTATTCCCGGCCTGTTTGTTATCGGTGAGGCCAACTTCTCCGATCACGGCGCCAACCGTCTCGGCGCGAGCGCCCTTATGCAGGGTCTGGCCGACGGTTACTTCGTGCTGCCGTATACGATCGGCGACTGGTTCGCCACGGCCGGTAACTCCGATACCAAGACCGACCACGCCGAATTCAAAAAGGTCGAATCTGAGGTCAACGACCGGACCAAAAAGCTGCTCTCCATCAACGGCAAGCGCACGGCGGATTCCTTCCATCGCGAGCTGGGTAAAGTGATGTGGGAATACTGCGGTATGAGTCGTAACGAAGCCGGTCTCAAGAAGGCTCTTGAGCTGATCCCCAGCATTCGTGAAGAGTTCTCGCAGAACCTCAAGCTTCTCGGCACCGACATGCAGTTGAACCAGTCGCTCGAGCTGGCTGGACGGGTCAACGACTTCCTGGAGTTCGCCGAAATCATGTGCCATGACGCACTCGACCGCGGCGAGTCCTGCGGCGCCCATTTCCGCGAGGAGCACCAGACAGCCGAGGGCGAGGCGTTGCGCAACGACAAGGATTACTGCTACGTTGCCGCCTGGGAATATCAGGGAGTCGGGAAGAAACCGAACCTGCATAAGGAACCCCTTGTCTTTGAGAATGTCGAACTGGCAACAAGGAGTTACAAGTAATGAACTTAACACTATATGTCTGGCGACAGAAAAACGCTGAAGATAAAGGCCGGATGGAGAAGTATGAGGCGAAGGATATCTCGACTCATATGTCCTTTCTGGAGATGCTCGATGTTGTCAACGAGGATCTGGTTCAAAACGATATAGAGCCAATCGCATTCGATCACGACTGCCGCGAGGGTATCTGCGGTATGTGTTCACTGATGATTAACGGTCGCGCTCACGGTCCCGAGAGAGCAACCACCGTGTGTCAGCTTCATATGCGCCATTTCAAAGACGGTGACACAATCTATATTGAACCGTGGCGGGCCAAAGCCTTCCCGGTTTTGAAGGACCTCATTGTCGACCGCACCGCCTTCGATCGGATCATACAGGCGGGTGGGTTCATCTCAGTCAACACCGGCGGACCGGGCGATGCCAACGCCATCCCGATCCCGAAAGAACACGCCGAAAAGGCGATGGACGCTGCCGCGTGCATCGGCTGCGGCGCCTGCGTG
>DAOWIC010000314.1 GCA_030641085.1 Calditrichota bacterium | reverse complement strand
CTTCAGGGACTTAAATTTGGTAGCGGGGAGGGGATTTGAACCCCTGACCTTCGGGTTATGAGCCCGACGAGCTACCAGACTGCTCCACCCCGCGATGCGTAGAAGCCTAATATAGAGGCCGATTACACTTTGTCAAGCTCGGAGTCCAACTAAATAAAAAGGCCCGCAACAGCTTGTCACGGGCCCAAAATCCGTCTATCATGGCCGTTTTCAGGCAGTTGCCTCTATCTTTTCCTTCTTTTCCTTCTTTGCCTCGCCACGCAACATCGACATCTTCAGCACTGGCGGGGTGACCAGAGTGGTCACCATGACCATAATAACAACCGCCGAATAGGTGCCGGTCGAGATTACCGGATGACCGTCCAACATCAGCTTTGCACCGATACCGGCGAAAATCAAACCTACCTCGCCGCGGGGAATCATCCCCAGCCCGATCGCAACCCGGTTTATAGTTTTATCGAAAATTGCCAGCGAACAAACCTGTTTGCCGATAATCGCCACCAGCGTCATCACCACCGCGAACCCAAGAATCTCAACATGAGTGAAAGTCCTCAGGTCAACCATCATTCCCATTCGTACAAAGAAAATCGGTACCAGGAATACTGCGATTGGCTCAATAAGTTCCTCGATCCCGTGTTCACCTCGTTCGCGGAATTCCTTGAAATGCACATCGTCCAAGATCAGACCGGCCGCAAAAGCACCAACGATCGGTGCAAGACCGACTTTGCCGGCCAGAAACGAAAGCAGGAAGCAGACCAGCAGGCAGAACGAGAGGAAGACGCCTTTGCCTTTAAGCCGGATGGCGAATTTGAAATAGTGAGGCATGACAAACGAGCCGACCGCGATCGCGCCAACCACAAACGCCACCGCCTTGAAGATAATCCACAAGATCGCGCCCGATGAGAGTCCGTCGCCGGCACCGGCGGAGACAGCCGTAATAATTCCCGCCACTACGGCCAAAATGACCAGGCCGAGGATATCGTCGATCACCGCCGCCCCTAAAATGATTTTCGCCTCCCGGGTTCGGATCTTCCCGATGTCTTTTAAGACTCGGGCGGTGATGCCAACCGATGTTGCCGTCAGGGTCGCGCCGATGAAGATGTGAACATAAATTGATTCGTTCGGTAAAAAGACATAGCCGCAGCCCCAGCCGAGGAAGAAAGGTGCGACAACGCCGAAGATGGCGACCATGAAGGAAGTCAGCCCGACCTTCATCATCTCTTTCACCGATGATTCAAGCCCGACCTCAAACAGCAGGATTATCACACCCAACTCGGCAAGAATCTCCAGCGTCATGTTATGCTGCATTGTCACAAAGTAATCAATCCCGATCAAGTTGAGGTTGCCGATCAGCATCCCGATAACCAGTTCGCCCAGCACCGCCGGCTGGTTGAAGCGCTCGAAAACATCGCCGCCCAGCTTGGCCGCCAACAGAATTACAATCAGGCCCAGCAGGATGATCAGTACCGGTCCGCCATGCCCGTCCGCGGCTTCCTCTTCGGCTTCTCCTGTGCTTGAGGCAAAGGCAAGGCTGGCAATCAGATAAAAGACAATAACGGCAAGAAAAAGAAATGTCCGTCGATTATTAAAAATGCGCACGGTGCCTCCATGAATTTTAACCATAGAATTCCAGTTGTCATGCGTCGAATTTACTTTCTTTGATTCGGTTGAACAAGTCAATTGTGATACCATAAAATCGAAATCCACAGGCTTGACCTTCCCGGGAAGTCCTTTTCCGGTGCTCGGACCATTCAAAGCTGCTCAGGTTTAAGCTGAAAATGACGAAATAGTTACAATAGAGGATATAAGTGTGTCACCTCGGGGAATGCAAAAAAGAGAATAAGCTATGTTTATAATCATCGGCGCGATTGTTGTAATTGGCTCAGTTTTAACCGGTTTTGTTCTTGAGGGGGGGCAACTTCTGGCTCTCAATCAGCCGATGGAAGTTCTCATTATCGGCGGCGCGGCCTTGGGATCGCTGCTGATATCCACGCCCTTTCCCGTAGTAAAAACCATCTTCAAGCAGGCGACCGGCATAATGGGCTCCGGTTACGCAAAAAAGGACTACCTTGAACTGCTGGTTATGATGTTTGAGGTCTTCAACGTTGCCCGAAAGGATGGCCTGATCGGACTGGAGAATCATGTCGAGCATCCTGAAGAAAGCGACATCTTCAGGCGCTATCCCAAGTTCCTGCAAAATCACCACGCGGTAGCGTTTTTCGCCGACAGTATGCGCGTTATCATCTCAGGAGCGGTGCAGCCGTATGATCTGGAGGACCTGATGGATAACGATATCGAGGCGATGCGCGAGGAAGAGCTGCATCCGTCGCATGCCCTCAACACGGTAGCCGATTCGCTACCGGGTCTGGGTATTGTGGCCGCGGTGCTGGGAGTTGTTATCACTATGGCGGCGATCGACGGACCTCCTGAGGAGATCGGGCACAATGTCGGCGCGGCGCTGGTGGGAACATTCCTCGGTATTCTCGGCTGCTACGGATTTGTCGGGCCGATTGCCGCCAACATGAAGCACCGGGTCACCGAAGATTCGCAGTATATCAACTGCATCAAGCATGCGCTGCTCTCGTTCAACAAGGGCGTGGCCGGCGTGATCGCGGTGGAATTTGCGCGCCGGACCCTTTTTGCCGATGTTCGACCGGGCTTTCTCGAACTCGAAGAGGCCTGTAACGCCAGTAAGAAGAAGTAAACACCATGGCGGAAAATTCCGAACAACCTATTATTATCAAGCGGATCAAGAAGGGCGGCGCCAGTCATCACGGCGGTGCCTGGAAAGTCGCCTTTGCCGATTTCATGACCGCCATGATGGCCTTTTTCCTGGTCATGTGGCTGGTGGGTCAGTCGCCGGAGGTGAAACAGGGCGTGGCCGGGTTTTTCCGCAACCCCGGAAAATACCAGCAACAGGGTAAATCGGGCGTTCTGAAAGGTTCCGGCGCCATAATGGACACCAAGTCCGAGTCAAGCCCGTCACCGATAAAAAACAAAAAGGGCGGGATGGCCGATAAGGAGGGCGAGCAGAAGGAGATGAAACTGGCCGCCAGAAATATCCTCGACGAGCTTAAGAAGCAGGAAGAATTCCAACGGCTGAAGAATAACGTCAAGATGCAGCTTACATCCGAGGGGTTGCGCATCATCCTAAACGAATCTGATGATGTTCCGGCCTTTTTCGAGCCAGGCTCGGCCAAGCTGCTTCAGAAGAGCGCCATCATTCTAATAACGATCGCCAAGGAATTGGGCCGGCTCGATAACCACCTTGTTATCGAGGGTCATACCGACGCCTCCTATGCCGGGGGGAAAGATTACACAAACTGGGAGCTTTCGGCCGATCGAGCCAACTCGGCGCGCGCCCTGCTGGAAGTATCCGGTCTCTACGAGGGACAGGTGCGCGAAGTTCGCGGTTACGCCGATAAATTCCCGATGATTGTCGCGGATCCATCCGACGAGCGCAACCGACGGGTCACGCTGATTGTCCTGTATGAATCACGGGAACGGCAATACGATGAAATCGAGGTTGGCTCCGATCTGATGGCGGAGATAGGATAGAGCGGGTCACATTTGCGGACAGAAAAAAAACCGGCGCCAAGCCGGTTTTTTTTGCTTTTGGGGATTCTCGTTATTTATCCCTCAATTCCAGCATTTCCTTGCGGATATCCTGGGCGATGGTCTTGATCTCCTGCATGCCTTTTCTCACTCGCCCGGTGGCTGCCTTGTTACCGGTT
The DNA here is from genome assembly GCA_030641085.1 of Calditrichota bacterium. Lineage (GTDB taxonomy): Bacteria > Zixibacteria > MSB-5A5 > GN15 > FEB-12 > DAOWIC01. The sequence goes on along the minus strand of DAOWIC010000314.1, from coordinate 4,143 downwards.
TCAGCTTTTTCCACATCTCCCTTGATGGCTTCTACCACCTCTACCAATTTCCCGTAGCTTGACATCAGCAACTCCTTTTTTAGTAATACAACGTATCAAATGATCAATTTGGTTCTGCCCGATTTTACTAAAGGCAGTATCCGGCGGCAAATAAAAACTTAAAAAAACTGGTATTTAACGCGGTTTTTTCTATATTCGGGCAGTCAAATCGGAAGACCACACCCCGGCGATTTTTGTGCCGGGGCTTTTGTGTTGACATTGAGGAGGTTGCTTAGCGACAGCGTATGACAACGGTTGAAAAAAAAGTCGGCCCCGGTCTTAAGAGGATTCTTCATCTCTGGCAATCCTGGCAGCCCTGCCTCAAACTGACAGAACTTGTTGCCGGCGAACAGACTGCACCGATAGCGGTCACCGGTTTGAGCGGCTCCTCCAGCTCGATTCTTATCAAAACCTTAAACGTAACCACCTCCCGCCCGATTCTGCTGATTACCCCGGACTCCGAGACCGCCAGCGATTTTTACGACGATCTGACATTTCTCATGGGTCCTCAGAAGGTCGGACACTTCCCGTCGCGGCAGATCCTGCCGTACGACTTCAGAGCGCCGGTCGGCGAGATCATGGGTCGTCGGATATCGGCTCTCAACGGCCTGTTGAAAAACAGCCTTTCGGTCATCGTCTGCCCGGTGCGGGCACTGATGGAACCAACGGCCGACCGCGACTACTTTCTCTCCTGTCGCGTCCAACTGAAGCCGGGTGACGAGATCGATATGGATGAACTGGTTCGGCGCCTGCTCAAGCTGGGATTCAAACGGGTGCCCAATGTCGAAGAGGTTGGCGATTTTGCTTTGCGGGGTGGGCTGATCGATTTCTTCTCGCCCGGTGCGGAGGCCCCGATACGGCTTGAGTTTTTCGGTGATGAGATTGACACGATCAGGGAATTCGATGTCGCCACCCAGCGGTCAATCGGCCGGGTGGACCGTGTCAGCCTTTTGCCCAAGCGGGAGATTCCAATCACCGAGGAGACGCTTGAGCTGCACCTGGACCGTCTGCCGGAAGAGGACGGTGATTATATTCGCACTCGCTATCTAAATGACCCGGAGCTTCCCGGCCTTGAATGGCTGGCGATAATGTTCGGCATCAAACAGGGATCGATCCTCGACTATTTCGATACGCGCGGCATTGTCTACCTCGACGGCACCGGAAAACTTGAAAATGCCGCGCAGGAAGTAATGGACGAGGGAGTGGCGCTCTACGAACGTTTCAAAGGTCGTCTGAGCAGCCTTCCTAAACCCGACAAATACTACCAGCCAGTGGAGACGCTGGTTCAGCGGCTGGCACAGTTCACCCGCGTTGACCGGGTGCCGTTTCGGGGCGGGCGCAAGGATACGATTGACTTCGGCTGCAAACCGCACCCGTCGTTTGGATCGCGGCTGGATCTGCTCGGGACGGCCATCGAGGAATACCGAGCGCAGGGCACCAGCCATATCATAGCCACCGATACCGAGGGTCAGGCGACTCGTCTGCGCGAACTGATCGCGGAAAAGTCGGACATTGGCGACGGTTTCAATATCGAGGTGACCAATCTAAAAGGCGGTTTTACCTGCCCGGCCGGTCGTTTCACTATCCTCACCGACCATGAGATATTCAGCCGCTATCACCGTCGCGTCCGACGCAAGAAGTTCAAAGAAGGCGTGGCGATCACCGACTACTCCAACCTGAACAACGGAGATTACGTCGTCCACACCGACTACGGTATCGCGCGCTACATGGGATTGAAAACGCTTAATGTCGACGACCGCAACCGTGACTGCCTGCTGCTGATGTATGCCGACAACGGCAAGCTGTATATCCCAATTGAAGAATTCAACCGGGTTTCTAAATACTCCGGCAAGGATTCTCAGCCGACCCTGACCGCCCTGGGTGGTCCGGGCTGGGAGAAGCTCAAGAAAAAGACCAAAAAAGCGATCGCCGACATGGCGGCCGACCTGATCAAGCTCTACGCCGAACGAAGAACTAACGCCGGCTACTCTTTTGGAGAAGACACTGTCTGGCTAAAGCAAATGGAAGCGTCGTTTGCCTTCGAAGAGACCCCCGATCAGTTCAAGGCGATCAACGACGTCAAGTACGATATGACCGACGGCCGCCCGATGGATCGTCTGATCTGCGGCGATGTTGGCTTCGGCAAGACCGAGGTGGCCGTGCGGGCGGCGTTCAAGGCGGTCGAAGGGGGCAAGCAGGCGGCCGTGCTGGTGCCGACGACGATCCTTGCCCAGCAGCACTACCAGACCTTTGCCGATCGGCTCAAGGAGTTCCCGGTACGGATCGACATGCTGAGCCGGTTCCGAACCCGCAAAGAACAATTGCGTACGGTAGAGGATCTGGCGGCGGGCAAGGTCGATCTGGTAATCGGGACCCATCGCCTGCTCTCCAAAGACGTGCTGTTTAAGGACCTGGGTCTTTTGGTGGTCGACGAGGAACATCGTTTCGGAGTTCGCCACAAAGAGAAACTGCGCCAGATAAAGGCGGAGGTAGACACGATCTCGATGACGGCGACACCGATTCCGCGTACACTGCAGATGTCATTGATGGGTGCGCGCGACATGAGCCTGATCACCACCTCGCCCAAAGACCGGCTGCCGATTATCACCGAGATTGTCGAGTTCGATCCGATCATGATCGCGACCACCATCCTGCGCGAGATCAATCGCGGAGGCCAGGTCTTTTTCGTGCACAACCGGGTGCAGACGATTGACGCCATGTATGAATACTTGAAAAAGATAGTACCCGAGGCGGAGATTGTCGTCGCTCACGGCCAGATGCACGAGCGGTCATTGGAGGGCGTGATGCTCGCCTTCATGTCGCGCCGATACAACGTGCTCCTTTGTACCTCGATCATCGAGTCCGGCCTGGATATCCCTTCGGCCAACACGATTTTGGTCAACCGCGCCGACCGCTTCGGGCTGGCCCAGCTTTACCAGATCCGCGGGCGGGTCGGCCGCAGCGACCGCCGCGCCTATGCCTACCTGATGACTCCGCCGACGAGGCTGCTCAAGGCGGACGCGATCAAACGACTGCGGGCGCTCGAAGCGCACGCCGACCTCGGCTCCGGATTCGCTCTGGCGATGCGCGATCTGGAGATTCGCGGGGCGGGGACAATCCTCGGCGCGAAGCAATCCGGTTTTATCGAAGAGATCGGCTTCGACCTGTACAACAAACTGCTCGAGGAGGCGGTGGCCGAGCTCAAAGGCGCTACCATCGAACGCCTGCCCGAAACGAAGATCGAGATCGATATCGAGATGCATCTTTCGAACGAGTATGTCCAGAGCCGCCGGCAGAAAGTCGATATCTACCGCCGCCTGGCCGATTGTCGCACGCTCGACGGCGTGGAGAATATCCGCGACGAGGTCTCCGACCGGTTCGGCGCTTTGCCGCAGTCGGGCAGCAATCTGTTCGACGGCGCCGCGGTGAAGATCGCCGCCGCCGCGCTGGAGATCGAGAAGGTGAAGCTCAAAAACGGTATCGCCCACCTGTTCCTCAGCGAAAAGCGGCAACTCAAGCGCTCCGAGGTGGAGGCGTTGCGCAAGGCGACCGACTGTCCGATGCAGTTTTCCATGTCCGGTCGAACCCAGATAATCATCGATCTCGGCCAGGTGAACGAAAACCAGCGCCTGGGCTACTTGCGCGGCCTGCTGGGCAAAATCTAAGCCGATAAAGCGCTTGATTCCCACCGAGAATTTGACATATTGATAGTTGAATCGTTTGTCTTATATCCAGGCGTTCGCAGCGAACGTCTTTGGCTGGTGCTATGCGAGTTTTTCAGGAGGGGATATCATGGATTTACTAAAGCTAATTCTCTGTGCGGCAATGCTGGTGGCACTTTTCATCGGGTGCGATGATGATAGTAATCCCGTTGGGCCGTATCCACCGATATTGGTTACCGGCGAAATCATCTCGCATCATTGTTATGAACCATACGATTTCACGCATCCGCCTGTCGATGCAACCGTCGAAATTATCGACAGCACCGGCTACTCGATTTCGGTGCCGGTCAAGGACTCCGGATGGTTCTGGACCCGGGTCTACCCGCGCCGATACACGATTGTAGTCGAAACCGCCAACACCTGGCCGGATACTTTCTTTAAT
>DAOWIC010000224.1 GCA_030641085.1 Calditrichota bacterium | reverse complement strand
TACGACACCCGTCACCTGCTCTCATTCGGCCCGTTCGATGTTAACCCGGGCGAGAAACTGCCCATCTCCTTCGCTTTGATCGGCGGCGAGAATTTCCATCAGGACGCGGCCGATTTCAACACCTATCACGATCCCTATAACCCGAATCGATACTACGACAAACTCGATTTCTCGGCGCTGGCCCGAAATCTGACCTGGGCCTCGTGGGTGTACGACAATCCGGGCGTTGATACCGACGGTGATGATTATTACGGTAAATACCGCGTCTGCTGCTATGATACATCGGTGGTCGAAATCGATACCACCATCGGCGGTGTTGACACTACTATTTCACAGGTGGTCTACGGCCTGTGCGACACCACCTTTTACGAAGGTGACGGTGTACCGGATTTCCGAGGCGCATCTCCCCCGCCGGCGCCCGTTTTCTGGGTTCTGCCCCGAGTCGGATCCTTCCGGATTCGCTTCAACGGGCAGCGCTCAGAGACCACTCGTGACCAGTTTTCGGACCTGGCTGACTTTGAGGGCTACCGGGTTTATCTGGCTCGCGATGAACGCCCCAATTCGTTCAGCATGATTGCATCGTTTGACAAGGATGATTACAACAAGTGGGTCTGGGACGAAGGCCGCCTGCCGGAGCCGGGTTATGCTCTTCTTGATCCGCCCTTCACGCGACATCAACTGCAGTGCCTCTACGGCGAGTCCTGCTCCGACAGCCTGTTTGAACCGCTCCGGTTTACCCGCACCAGACCGTATGTTCACCCCCTTTATCCCGATTCGATCTTCTATTTCGAGGGCCAGGACTTTAATGCCTCCATACCGGATATCACCACGCCCATAAAGAAGATATACCCGGACCAGGCGTATCCATCCAGCCTCAATCCGGATTCGGCCCTCGCCGACGAATTGACCGAGGATGGTTACCTGAAGTACTTCGAGTATGAACTGACCGTCGACAATCTGCTCCCTACCGTGCCCTACTGGATAAATGTCACTGCCTTTGACTTCGGATCGCCCAAGTCCGGCCTCGGCTCCCTCGAGACACCGCCGGTTCAGGGTGCCCAGGTCGCCTACCCGCTGACCGCCGTGGACGATGTTAAGGACGGCAATCTCGAGGTATTCGTTTACCCCAACCCGTATCGCATTGATGAAAATTACGCGGATAACGGCTTCGAAAATCGTGGTACGAATCTGGCACAGGCTCGCGCCCGCCGGATCCATTTCGCCAACCTGCCGCGAGTCTGCACTATCAGCATCTATTCCCTCGACGGCGATCTGGTACGGCGCATCGATCACAGCTATCCCGGGGGCGGTCCCGAAGCGATGCACGACACATGGGATTTGATCACCCGCAACACCCAGGCGACAGTGTCCGGTCTTTATTATTTCGTGGTGGAGTCGGAGTCAGGCACCCAGATCGGAAAGTTCGTCATCATCAAATAGCTATTCTCCCCGATTTAAGTCTTTCGGCAGACGCCGCGTGAAGTAAAGATATCCGGCCGCTGACAGCAACGCCAGCGAAGCTATGACCGCCCACGCCATAGCGGGCGAGCCGGAAAACTGATCCAGCATCAGCCCGCCGTATAGCGGTCCAAACGACCAGCCGGACGCCACGAAAAACGAGAATGTCCCCATATAGCGGCCTGTGCGGCCCTCGGGTGCCATCCGCGAGGTGAGCACCATTGCCGGGGGCGACATAATCATCTCACCGATCGTTACTATGACGATTACGAGGACGAAGTATCCGAATCCGGTCAGCGCCCCTACCACGCCGTAGCCGACCGCGTAGAAGACAGCCCCCAGGGCAAGCTGGATTGTCAAACGGTAGCGCGCGAAAACTCGCGTTATAGGAACTTGCAGCAGCACGACCATAAGTCCATTGATGGTATACAGCATGCCGAGTTGATACTCGGTGATCCTGACAATCTCGACCGCATAAACCGAAAAGGGCGCCATGAGCTGCGCCACCACCAGATAGAGCGCAAAAACCAGAATTGAATGCGCGGCCAGGTTGGGATCATCCTTGATTGCGATCAGGTCGGAGAATTTGAACCGTTCCGAGATGCGCTTGTTGGCGGGCACTTTCAAAAAGATAAGAAAGACCAAACCGGAAACGAGAGTGATGCCCGAAGACATCGCAAAGAGCAGACCGTAGG
>DAOWIC010000337.1 GCA_030641085.1 Calditrichota bacterium | reverse complement strand
CAGCCGTGGTTTGCTACGCGGCGCGAGTCATCCGCGCGAGGTGGTCCGCCGGATCACCCGTCTTTCCGACGCCGACCCGGCCACGCAGCAATGGCTGAGGAATTTTGCCGAACTGGCCGATGTTCCCGATGCCGATGTCAGAATCGCCATGAATCATGTCATGTACCAGTCGATGTTCGAGAACCCGCGACGGGACTTCCTGGGCCATTTCGGGCGCGAACGGGGTTTCCCGCGCGCAGGCGCAGGGCGAGCGGCGCAGGTGCTCAGTCATGCCGGCAATGTTATGGATGTTGTCGAGTGGGGCATCAACGCCCTGCGGTATGGCGAGCGGATGAACATGTCCATCGACGCCGAAAACGATCTGTGGCGATCAATGCGCACAATGACGCGCGACGATGCCTTCTCCCTCTCGCGGCTGGCCCAGATTGAAGGATTCCGATATACGACTGTCAAGCAACGGGCCGAGGCGCAGGCGATGCTTAATTCAGCCCCGCTGTCACTGCTGGGATGGATTCCCGGCCCCGGATGGCTAACCGCGGCTATCGCGGCAGTGTCGTTCGTGGCCAACACGATAGAGAGCGGCACCCGCAGCGATGTTGTCGATTGGTTCGAGCAACTTTTCAACGGTTGGCTTTTCCGCTCGCAGTTTCGCCAGGACCTTGAAACGCGGACCTACCGCCAGGCGTTTGCCGGCGGCGACGAATCGCACACGGCCCAGCGTATGATGCTGCAGCTTTCGATCCGGGCGAAGCTGCTTTACAACCTGCGGGATCTGGTGCAGGATAACCGTCCAACCGAGGCCGAAGAGCTGATTCGATGGATCACGTGTAAGGATGAGTGGTTCATACGCAAGAGCCTTGTCTTTAATCCGTGGCCGACTTTCTGGGGCGGCTTTGACGGTTTGCAGCGATCGATGCCATCCGGCGCCAACCCATGTGACTGGATTCCGGTCCATTTCCAGGAGTATTTCCCTATCGACTTCTGGTGTGGCGATATCGCCAGCTTTGTTCGCTGGTATCGGCGTGACAATGTGCCGGAAATTAATCTTGGCTTTGAGCGGTTCGATATCGGTCATCATCGGGTGACGCCGTATATGCATATTCGCATCAGGAATTTCGAGACTTTCGGGTTCGACCGCCGGGTCTGGCTGTTCGCTTTCTTTATCGAGCCTGCCATAAGCGATGCCGACGTAACCCAGATGCAGCACGATTGCGACCTGTTTCAGCGACCCTGGGCGCAGGCGCTCAACCGAAAACTCAGCGAGATCAGCAACCGGATCGATTCCGTTGTCCGACTTCAGGAATTGAGACCTTATGGTCAACTGCTTGATCCTGATGATTTCTCCGAGGACGGCCGTTACCATACCGCACGGACGTCCATGGCTTTCGATCTCTGGTCGAAGAACTACCTTATCATGCTCTGTGGGCAGGTTGGCCAGCGACCGGTTATCAATAAGTTGCTGTTTGCCTGCCGCCCGGCGACCGGTGGCGTGCCAATGTCCTACAATATCAACGGCGATCATCTGGTAAACCCCATTAGTCGGGTTCGGTTCAGGTAGGTTCTGTCGGTCGGTGCGGCGGGGAGGCTGTTCTTTGAAGATAATTTAGTTGACATTAAATTCGGGGAGAAGTAGCTTTTGTTTAGTGCTCAGCCTGAAAAGCAAGCAAATAAGATAAATCTATCAGTCATAACGAGTAGCGGAGGATATCCGGGCTTATGGATATAGCCAGTTATTCATCGGACGCACGTGTTGTGATTAAGAACGCCCGGGAGGTTGCGGCTGCCTTTCGACACCCCGAGGTGGATGTCGAACACCTTTTCATTGCCACCGTCCGGCATGAAGGTTCGGAGGTCGAGTCGATCTTGAATCAACTCGGCAAGAGTCCGACCTTCGTGGAATCGGTGGTGGAGGCTTACCTCAAGGAGCAGCCCTCGCGAGCCACCGCCCGCGAAACTCTCTCTCTCTCTCCAGCCGTTCAGGAGGTTCTGAACCAGGCACTGGAGGAAAAGAGCAAGCTGTACGATCCCCTGGTGGAACCGGAACATATTTTCATCGCGGTCCTCGATCCCAAGTCGGCCTTCGCACCGTACCTGCGCGAGAAGCTCGACATAACCAAGGAAGCCGCCTATAACGCGATCGCCGAGATTAAGTCACTTCAGGAAATGACCTCCGCCGCACCGACAGGTGAGACGGCTGCGGGTGAGGATGAAAAGAAAGAGGTCTCAGGGACCCTTCGTTACTGTATCGACCTGACCAATCAGGCGGCCGCCGGCGAGTTCGATCCGTGTATCGGGCGGGATCAGGAAGTCCAGGAAGTAATCCAGATTCTCCTGCGTCGACGCAAAAACAGCCCGGTCCTTGTCGGCGGAGCTGGTGTCGGCAAGACGGCTATTGTCGAAGGTTTCGCAACCGCTGTCATCGAAAACAAAGTGCCCCGCGCGCTCCAGGGTGTTAAGGTTATGGAAGTCGACATGGGAGCGCTGGTGGCCGGAGCCAAATACAAGGGCGAGTTCGAGGAGAGATTCAAAGGGCTGATCGGCGATGTGGTCAAATCCGGCGGCAGAATTGTTCTCTTTGTAGACGAGATTCACATGCTGGTCGGAGCCGGAAACACCGGGGGCGGGATGGATGCCGCCAACATGGTAAAACCGGCCCTTGCCCGCGGGCAGATCCGTCTCATTGGAGCCACAACCGAAGAAGAATACACCAGGCATCTGGAAAAAGACAAAGCCCTCGACCGCAGATTCGAAAAAGTGAAAGTAGCCGAACCGAATTTCGACGACTCGGTCCGCATTGTCAGCGGTGTGATCGGCAAATACGAGGAGCACCACAAGATCAGCTTCACTCCGGAGGCGGTGGTTGCTTCGGTCAAGTATGCCCAGCGCTACCTGAGCGAGAAGAATCTGCCCGATATCGCACTGGATATAGTCGATGAAGCGGCGTCGGAGTTCAGCGTCAAGGAGGAGTTCGCCACCGTGGCTCTCCCCTCACTGACCGAGCAGCTTGAGAAGCTCGAAAAGCAGATCAACGCCTGTAAGGGGAAAAAGCCTGACAAGGATGCCGAAGCATTCGACCAGCTTTATGCTTCCTATGACGAATTTACGCGCGGTCTTGCCCGTCTCCACGGTTTCTGGGGACATCGGGTAGCGGCGGAAACCGGAGGTAAGAAGTGAAAACCGACCGCATTCCTCTGGATCAACTGAAGGTGAAGCTGGCCGATCAGAAGCAGAGTTTTAAGGCGCTGCGCACCGTGGTCGAACAACTGAAGGACAATCGCTTTATCGACGACGCTGATATCGCCGCGGTAATTGCCCGCCGCACCGGCATTCCGGTCTCGAAAATGCTCACGGCGGAGAAGGATCGCCTGATCAATATGGAAGCGTTTCTGGCGAAAAAGATCATTGGCCAGAAAGCCGCTATCACAGGTGTGGCGAACGCGATTCGCAAGGCGCGGGCCGGGCTGAAACT
>DAOWIC010000013.1 GCA_030641085.1 Calditrichota bacterium | reverse complement strand
TCGAGGTGGAGACGGATAGCTGCAACCGCCTGCCGTCGGCAAGATCGATTTGCTTCTGAACCGAGTTCACTTCACGGCCTGTCTCAATCGCTCTGAGAGCGTTGGCATCGATCGGTTGACCGGGCGGTACGATATCACGATATTGCCGGCCCAAGGTCTGATCGGCCGAGGTGTCGAGAATTGATGCCGCGGCGGGGTTAAAATGCGTCACCCGTCCGCTGACATCGACCGCAATCACACCGCCGGAGATAGAATCGAGGATGCCGTTGAGAAATTCGGTGGCCAGCAAATTGCGCCGATTGAGTTCGACCAGCTTCTTGTTGGCCGCTACCAGCTTCTCATTCTGAGCTGTGAACTCCTCTTTCAGTTCAAGATACTTGCGTTGCAGGGAGTTAACAATGCGATTGAATGAGGCGTACGAATCCGTAAACCGAGTCAGTCCTTCAGAGTCGCTTACCGAGATGTCGAGAATTCTGCTCTTATCATCCATTACACAGCACCATCGTCCAATTCAAGGGACGATACACTGTAAGTCGTTCGATTTCAACAAAAACTTTGGTTAAAAATAGCTGATGATTTCGCCACAGACGTCGTGTATCGCGGCGACGTGGTCTACGACCCCGGCCTGGGCTACTGCCCGCGGCATGCCGTAGACAACCGAGGTTGGTTCATCCTGGGCGATGATGATGCCGCCTTTGGTCTTGATCAGACTGGAGCCTTCAAGACCGTTGTTGCCCATCCCGGTAAGGATAACACCCATCGTGGTCCGGTGATACGCCTCGGCGACCGATTTCATCATTATGTCGACACACGGTTTGTAAAGCGTGTTGGAGGGCATAGTCGATACGACGACCGAAGCTCGCCCGCCATGTTTTCTGACCGTCATATGTTGACCGCCCGGAGCTATATAGACTATTCCGGGCTGGATAGGATCTCCGTTCGAAGCTTCCTTAACGGTGACCTGCGAAAGGCCGTTGAGCCTTTCGGCGAGCGAGGCAGTGAATGTGGCCGGCATATGCTGCGCGATGAGGACTCCCACCGGCAAGTTGCGCGGCAGATTCGGAATAATCTCTTGAAGTGCCGGCGGCCCGCCGGTGGAGGAGCCGATGGCGATAATTCCGATTGCGTGATGGCGCTTGGCAATCGCTCGCTTCTGCGACGCGGCGGCGAGAGCCGCTCGCCTTGCAGCTACCGATCCCGGGGCGCGATGGGAGGTCCCACCGGGTGCAATTCGGGTGCGATAGCGCGCCATCAGGACATTCTTGCGGCGAGCGATATTCTTGATTTTTTGCAGCAGATCGTCCTTGATCTTAACAATATCGAGGCTCACATAGGAAAGCTGCTTGGGAATAAAATCGACCGCGCCCATCTCGAGGGCATCCAGAGTAGCGCTGGCCCCATCCGTCGTAAGGGATGAAACCATCATGACCGGGACCGGATTGGTCGTCATGATCTGTCGCAACGCCGTGAGGCCGTCCATGCGCGGCATCTCGATATCCATCGTCACCAGGTCCGGCTTGAGCAGCTTGACTTTCTGGATGCCCTCTTCACCGTCGCGGGCGGTGCCGATTACTATTATCTGCGGATCGGATTCGAGCATCATGCTCAATGCCTTACGCATGAAGGCCGAATCGTCCACAATCAGGACTTTGATAGGAGCAGTGCTTAGTGCTGTCATACCTGTCCGTTCCTAAGCTATTTTTCGCGCAATACTGAACAATCCTATGAGGTCAACAATGAGGCGAATACGGCCGTCGCCGAGAATGGTCGCTCCCGCAATACCCTGAGTCGTCCCGAGGTACTGTCCCAGCGATTTGATGACGACTTCCTCCTGGCCCAGGAAACGATCAACAATCACGCCCAGCTTCTTTTCGGCCAGGGCAACCACGACGATATACGGCTTTTCAGTCATGATGAATCCGGCCGGGCTCTCGTTGAGAATCTCATTGAGATTGATAATCGGGATAATATCCTCGCGAAGTCTGAATACCGGTCGCTGATTAACGTAATACACCTCGGCCTGTTGGGTCTTGACCGTTTCGATTACCGAGGCAAGCGGCAGGATAAATATGTCCTTATCCGACTCGACCAGAAGGCCCTGAATAATGGCCAGCGTCAGCGGCAATTTGATGGACAGGGTCGAACCTTTATCCCTGGCCGAATCCAGTTCGATCATGCCGTTGAGCTTCTCAATGTTCGTCCGGACAACATCCATTCCGACGCCGCGGCCGGAGACATCGGTAATCTTTTTAGCGGTGGAAAATCCGGCTTGGAAGGTATAGGCGAAAGCTTCACGGTCCGGCATGCGGTCTACCTCTTCCCTGCTCGCCAGGCCGCGTTCGACCACCTTGTCACGAATAGCGTCGACGTCAAACCCGCGACCGTCGTCGATAATCTTGATAACGATGTTCGAGCCTTCCTGCGCCGCCTCCAGCCTGATCAATCCCTTGGCCGGTTTGCCCTTGGTAGTTCTTTCTTCCGGTGACTCGATACCGTGGTCACAGGAATTGCGAATGATGTGAACCAGCGGATCGCCTATCTCCTCGATAACCGTTTTGTCCAGTTCGGTTGTCTCACCTTCGATCACAAGATCGATCTGTTTTTTCGAATCCCGGGCGAGGTCGCGCACAAGGCGCGGGAATTTCCGGAACACCTTGCCGATCGGCAGCATGCGCATCTTCATGACCGCCATCTGCAGCTCGGTTGTAATGAAATTGACTGAATTGGTCGCCTGATTGAGCGTGTCCAGCTCTGAGTCACCGTCGTGTTTCTGATTGAGGAAGTTCTGCGTCTGCATCAGGCTGTTTCGGGCCAGAACCAGCTCTCCCATCATGTTCATCAGACTGTCGAGCCGTTCTACATCAACCCTGATAGTCTGATCGGAAGCCGGCTTCTTTGGCTGAGGGGCGGCTTTGGTGTCTGTCTTCGCCGTTTCCGCTGCCGGAGTCGCTTTCACGACCGCGTCGGGCGGCGCCTCGGTCGTCATCTCTTCCGGTTGCGGCGACATAGCGGCGGCGATTTCCGCCTCCAGGGCGGAGTCAGATATGGGAGCGGGAGGATCGTCGGCAACGGCGGTATCCCCGCAGCCTGCCTCCTGAGCGGCCACGAGGCGACCGGTAATGCCAGTCAGGTCGATTTCCTCGGTAACCTTTTCCCGGACATGGTCAAGCAGTACTTTCAGAATGTCCAGCGATTCGAGTAGAAGGTCCATTATATCGGGCGTGACCACCATCTCCCCTTTGCGGAGCTTGTTGAGAATGTCCTCCATCTTGTGGGTCAGGGAGGTCACCTGGTCAAAGCCCAGAAAACTGGATGTTCCCTTGATAGTATGGGCCGCTCGAAAAATCTCGTTGAGCAAATTCAGATCATCCGGCGAGGTTTCGAGCTTGACGAGATTGGTATCCAGGGAGCTGATGAGTTCATCGGCCTCGACGAGAAAATCGTCGATTATCTCCTGCATCTCGTCCATTTCGATATCCATATCGTTGGTCATGCTGAGTCTCCTGCTGTTCAAGCCCTGTTGTTAAAGAGATTATCGATATCCGCCTGATTGGTCTTTTTGTCATTCATGTCGGCGCGGGGATCGAAAGCACGCTCTTTTCGGGGCATCTCCTCGGCGGTCTCTTCCGGCGGATTGCCGTGGAAGGCGGTAACTATTGTCTGAAGCTTGCCTCCCAGATCCTCCAGCAATGACACGGCGTGGTTCACCTGCTGCGAAGTAATATCCTGGAACTGCAGAGCGTCCATGATAGAATAAGCATCGTTGAGATTGGTATTAACCTTCTCGACAAGAGAATTCGCCAGGGTCGTCAACTCTTCCGCACCTTGCTTTTCGACTTCGCCCTTAATCGTCTCCAGGCCGGTAATAACCTCACCCTGTCGCTCGGTGATTGTCTCGAGCATATCCAGCATGCGGTTGGCGGCCGCCTCGGTCTGTTCCGTTACCTTGTCAAGCTGACGGGCCGCAATCGGTACTTTCTCGTGTGATTCGGCCAGGGGGTTGCGAAGAGTCTTAAAATTATCGACTATCAGATTGATAGAGTCGGTCAGTTCCGAAATTTCTTTCTGAATCTGATTTTGCAGTAAGTCAGTCATGGTCATGATATCTGCCCTTTCCTCCGACAAAATCAGCCGGCTAAGATCTGTTCAATCTTTTGTTTGAGAGTATCGGGGGTAAACGGCTTGACAATGTAGCTGTTCACCCCGGCTTTCATGGCGTCGATAATGTCATCCTTGACCGAACGAGTAGTGACCATCAAAACCGGTATCTCCTTCAGATCATCCGTGGAGCGCATGGTGGTCACAAATGTCAGGCCGTCCATTTCCGGCATGTTCCAGTCGGTGATAACAAAGTTGATGGATTCTACCTTCAACTTCGCCAGAGCATCTTTGCCGTCCTGCGCCTCGACGACATCGGTGTAACCGGCCCTTTTCAGAGTATTAACGATGATGCGGCGCATCGTGGGACTGTCGTCAACCGCGAGTATCTTTAAATCAGCCACGTTTCCTCCTTGCTGTAGCAGCTTTTCAGACTTCCAGGTACTTGGAAACTTCGTTGAGCAACAACGATGATTTGAATGGTTTTACCAGATATGAACTGGCGCCAACGTTCATCCCCTTAACCTTGTCCTCGCTCCCCTCCTCCGACGTAAGAATAATGATAGGCGTCTCCCGGTGCTGCTCATTATGCCGCAAAGTGTCGATCAATCCGTATCCATCCAGATTGGGCATATTGAGATCGGTAATAACCAGGTCCACCTTCTGCGACATATTGGATATCTTTTCAATCGCATCCATGCCGTCGCAGGCTGAGATCACGTTAAATCCGCTGTTCTTCAAAGAGAACGACACGAACTTCACCACTGTCGGAGAATCATCAACCACTAGTATTGTTTGAGCCATGTGACAATTCCTCGTATATCCTGTTTTCTCATTTGTGTTGCGACACCGGCTTTATTTTCGACAGTAAATCCAGGGCGCGAGAGGCACCGCTGGATACGCCGGCAGAACTACCCGCCGGCTTCGCCGCGGTCTGCGCGGTCGCCGTGTGACCTGTGCCGGCTGTCGCTGCGACTCCGGTCGCTTCCTTGTGATACACCAGGGCGTTTTTGAAATAAACGAGTTTGAACGCCTTGGAGATTCCGTGCAGGGTCTCGGAGTGGCCGATATAAAAATAGCCACCCGGTCGGAGCGCGTTGTAAAAATTCCTGGTCAACTGCCGTTTGACCTCATCTGAGAAATAGATCATCACATTTCGGCAGAAGATAGCATCCAGATTGCTGTTGACCGACGTCCGGCGCGGGTCGTTTAGGTTCATATGTGAAAAGTTGACCAGCGATTTCACACTCGGATTTACGCGATAGAGATCGCCGGTTTTGGTGAAATAGCGCGTCAGGATGTCCGGCCTGACATTACGCATAGTGATACCTGAGAACTCGCCTCGGCGAGCCTTCTGCAGAACCTGCTCGGAAATGTCGTTAGCGATAATCTCCACATTCCAATTTGTCAGGTCCCTGATCTTTTCATGGATAATGATACTCAGCGTGTACGGTTCTTCTCCCGTGGAGCACCCCGCCGACCATATCCGGAGTCGTTTCTGACCGCACTGTTTGTTCTTCTCATCGATCAAAAGTGGCAGCACTTCATCGGAGAACGACAGCAGTTGCGGTTCATTGCGAAAGAAACTCGTTTCATTGGTGGTGATGAGGTTTAGCAGGGCGTTGAATTCCTTTAACGAGGTATCGTACTTGACGTGGTAAAAATAGTCGCGGTAAGTCTTGATGCCCAGATCCGCCATTCTTTTCACCAGTCGGTTTCGTACCAGGTAGGTTTTGTTTTCCGCAAAGAAAATGCCGCATTTTTCGTGAATGAAGTCCCGAAACATCAGGAAATCTTCACGCGACATTTGCGGATCCGCCGCAGGTGTCACTTGCATCTGTCACCCTCTTTTTCGCCCATCTATTGTCATTTGAGCAAGATGTCATGCCAATTCGATATTGTTTCGTGCCCGCCGACTCGGGCACCGCGGGTCGCTTCCATCTGTTTATTCGCATCATAACACTACGAGGCCTCGGAATCCTGCTTGGCCTCTGAGATTTTTGCTTCAATCGTCTTGTATAGTTTGTTGATGTTGAAGGGTTTAATCACGTAATCGGCGACCTTCTGCCGCAGGGCGGTGATGGCCGAATCCACCGACGGATAGCCGGTCATGATAATTACCGGCAGATGAGGATGATCTTTCCTCAGCTCCGTCGTCAGCGCCAGACCGTCCATGTCCGGCATGCGCAGATCAGTAAGGACGAGATCGACCTTCTTTTCCCTGAGAATATCAAGCGCTTTTTCACCGTTTTCGGCAATGGAGATATCCCAGCCCTGCTGGTTGAAAAAATCGTACAGCAGATCGCGGATTAGAAGCTCGTCGTCGACAACCAAAATAGAAGGTGAATTCATTATTTGACTTCCTGTAATACACTGATTGCCTGTTCCGCAGCCTCGACAATATCCTGGTTCTTGTCCCCCCGGAGCGAGTCGATAGCCGGGATCGCGTCACGATATCCCAGCTTAGACAGCGCCCGGGCGGCAGCTATCTTCACGATATCCTGATCGCTGTCCAGGCAACTCATAATCTCATCGGCGTGTTCCTTGGATCCAGCGTCGCCGATGAGGTTAATCGCATGGTAGCGAACCCAGATATCATCATCGTGCAAAAGCAGCCTGATTTCGGAAACCGCCTCTTCACCGTTGATGGTAACCAGAGCGGTGGCAGCGGCTTTGCGGACCGAGCTGTTTTCGTCCGAAAGCGCCAGAATCAGGGGCGAAGTGTTCTCCACTTCTCTTATTTTGGCCAGGGCATTGATGGCCGATTTGCGGATCGACGGTTCCGGATGGTTGATGGCGCTCAGCAGCGGCGGGACAACATCGGCGTCACCGATCATGCCCAAAGCGGTTGCCGCCAGGCGCTGACGTTCAACGTCATCGTTATACAGATCATCGTTGAAACGCCGGACAACCTCCGGTCCCCCGACAAAGATCAATGCTCCCATGGCAGCCTCGCGCACATCGGAATACTTGTCGTTGAGTCCCTCAAACAGAAAGTCGATCTCCTCCACGGAGCAGAGCCAACCCAGTGCGCCATACGCAGCCGATCGCACATGGCCGTTCTTGTCCGTCGCAAGTTCCTTAAGGGCCGGCACCACTTTAGGTGATCCGGACATGCCCAGAATATGGGCGAGCTTTCTCCTCACATCCGGATCGGCGTCGCCTGCCATCGGCAGCAATTCGCCCGCGATGTCGTCGTCAATAAACTCCTTGATAATTTCGAGAAGAGTCAGCTTAACGGGCGTGGTTGCCTGAGCGATTTTTTTTACGATCAGATGGCTTACCGAACCACCGAACTCACCCAACACGCGCGTAATGCGATCAAGATCATTTTCGTCGACATGTTCGAGAACATCGAGCAGTGATTCGATCACGTTCGAACCGTACCAGTGTGACAGTCGGTCGAGAGTGAAGCGAGTAATCCTGTCGTTCTTGTTCCTGATTCCCTCAAAGAGAAAGTCAGTAAACTTGTCCAGCGGCAGATCACACCCGATCCGGCCGTTGTTAGCGATACTGATATTAATGGTCGCCATGAGGGCAGCCTCAGCGATAGTGTTGTCGGCATGATCCAGCAGGCCGGACAAACGTTCGACCGATTCTTTCTGGCCGATATGCCCGATAGCCTCGATCGCCGCGTAGAGGATCATGGGATCATTGGTCTCGAGCATTGCCTCAAGCTCCGGCAGCGTGGTCGGATCACCGATTTTCCCCAGCGCCTCGACCGCCTGAAGTCGGGCGTCTGCGGTCTGGCGGATGGTTTCGATAAGGTGCTCTACGGCGTCCGGTGAGCCGATCTCGCCCAGGGCCTCTGCGGCCGAGCAGACGATATTGATATTGTCGTCTTTGAGTCTTTCGCAGATAGCGGGCACCGCTTGATCATCCTTAATCAGGCCCAGCACATCGACAATAAATTTGCGAACATCGTGATCATCGTTGTCCAGCCCGGCAATCAGCGACGGAACAGAGTCGGCGCCGATTCTGACAAGGATTTCAGCCGCCAGGTTCCTGGTGGCGATATCGTCGTGGGCGAGAAAACTAATCAGAAGTTGTGAAGTGACCTCCCCCCCTATCTTGGTCAGCAGGTCGGCGGCAAGTTCGCGGATCCCCAGATCGGGGTCCTCCATCGCTATCACCAAACCGGCGACAGCCTCATCCCTGCCGTATTCACCCAGTTCCCGGACCGCGGATTCGCGCTCATAGAAATCAGGCGACTGTAACTGTATCAGGAGTTCACTTATCTGGTCAATAACATGCGTCATCTCTCTAACCCCTTGCGTTCCGGTTAGAACCGGATCACGATACAGTCTCTGATTGATATGAGTCCATCACCTCTTTTTCCGAGGCGAAAATTTCAAAAATGTGCGAAAGCTGTGTAATTTCAAAAATCTCCTGGACATAGCTGGCCAGATCGGACAGGGTCAACCGTCCCTTACACAGCCGGACCTCCTTCATAATCGAAACGAGCACGCCCAAACCCGAACTGTTGATAAACTCGACCTGGGCGAGATTCAAGTGAAGCAGTTTTCGCTCTTTGTCCAGAAGTCCTTTTATCTCGTCCTTTAGGGTCGCCCCACTGGCGAGATCAAGGCGTCCACTCAAACTGAGAATGGAGATACCCTGTTCTTCTCTGATTGTTATTTCCATCGCAAGCCTCCAATGAAACTATTTAGCCTTATCTGTTATTTTCTCGTCTTCCCGATCAATCGTAATCGAGACCTTCAATCCACCCCCCCTTGTCTGGATAAAACTGACGGAATCGGCATAATGGCGAATGATATTTACGCCACGGCCGGATTCCGACTCGGAAGTCGGCGGCTTTTTGCTGGAAATCCCTTCCAGGCCGTCTCTTCCCTGATCATGTATATCGGCAGATAAACGGGTTTTGTTGATGCTGATTACCACCTTAATCCGCCTTTCGGGATTAAGATTGTTGGCGTGAACCAGCGCGTTAGTAAAGGCCTCCGAGACAACGACCATGAAATGGTTCTTGATCCGGCCGACAACGCTGTTTTCGTCGAGCAGAGTCTGCAGGTCATCGAGCATCCGCTCCTCGGATTCCAGGGCGGATGGATAACTATATTCATATGTGGCCATAGCTACTCCATTCTGACCTGTAAAATGGTAAAATCGTCGATGGTATCTTCAGCACAGCCAACGGCGAACCGGTCGACCCACTCTTTCACAATCAGACAGAACTCCTTGGGGGGGCGACCTATTTCAGCCGAAAAGACCTGTTCAGCCCGTTCTCGCCCGAACAGTTGATTGTTGCTGTCGGCGGCCTCAGTCAGGCCGTCGGTAAACAAGAAAAGCCGATCGCCGCTGTTGATCGGGCGCTCACCCTGCTCAAAGCTGATATCGGCAAACTGGCCGATAATCGGTCCGCCCACAGCCAGTTCGCAGATCTCCCTCGCTTCATCGCTCCAGAAAAGTCCGGGCAGATGGCCGGCGTTGCAGTAGGTCATTTTCTTGGCTTCAAGGTCAAACTTGCTGAAGAACAGTGTAACAAACATCTCGCGGTCTTTAATGATCTCGTTGCACAACAGATTGTTAACGGTTGAGGCTAATTCGGAAACAGTAATCTCCGGTCTGGCCGCGAGAGTCGATTTGATGATTCCGTCGGCAGCCGACATGACCAGCGCCGCCGGCACCCCTTTGTTGGAGACGTCACCCAAAATGACAACGAATCGCTTATCGTCCAATT
>DAOWIC010000257.1 GCA_030641085.1 Calditrichota bacterium | reverse complement strand
GGCTGGCCCCAGACCGGGCGACCCGGTTCGGAAAACATGGAATCGATTCCGGTGCCGACAAAGCCGATAAAAAAGCCCAGGCCGAACAGGCCGAAGACAATCGAGGGCACGCCGGCGAGATTGTTGATCGCCAGTCGGATCAACCGCGTGATTCTTGAGTCGGGGCTGGTGTATTCCTGCAGGTAGATAGCGGTCATCACGCCGATCGGCACCACCGCGATTGTCATAAGGATCACCAGCGCCACCGTGCCGAAGATAGCCGGAAAGATGCCGCCGCTCTCCATGCCGTTCTCCGGTGGTCTGGTCAAGAACTCCCAGCTTATAACACCAAGACCGCCCATGATAATATTTCCCAGGATGACCGCGAGGATACCGGTGATGAGGATCACCGCCGCCAGCGTCAGCCACCGAGGGACAGCGCCCGAGGATTTCGGCTTGAAAACGAGTTCGCGCTTTAAGGTCGTGGTTGGCGCGGCAATTTCTGCTTTGACAGTGCTCTTCATTTGGTCTGCCCCTGGAAGCGTTCTTTCAGGCTGTGCATGATGTACTCGCCGCCAAGATTTATTATGAAGGTGAAAACAAACAGCATCGTGCCCAAAAAGAAGAGCACACTATAATGGGCGCTGCCGAAGACGACCTCGGCCAGTTCGGCGGCGATGGTGGCTGAAATGGTACGAATCGAATCGGTCAGGTTGGCCGAGATGATGGCGGCGTTACCCGACGCCATGAGAACGATCATTGTTTCGCCGATAGCCCGCCCGAAGCCGAGCATAATCCCGGCGGCGATTCCCGGCAGAGCGGCCGGAAGTACTACCGTGCGGGAGACCTGCCACGGGTTCGCGCCGAGCGCCAGAGCGGCATCGCGCAATGATCGGGGTACGCTGGTGAGGGCGTCCTCGGTCATGGTGAAGACAATGGGGACCACCGCCAGGCCGAGAGCAATGCCGGCGTTGACCGCATTGAGTCTGAAAGTGAAACCGAGAGTTTTCTGCAGAAAGGTAGCCAGCACAATGAGAGCGAAAAAGCCCAGCACCACCGAGGGGATACCGGCCAACATTTCGATAACGGGTTTTATCAGTTCGCGCAGGCGGCGCGAGGCAAACTGTGACGAGTAGACCGCGGCGGCCACTCCCAGCGGTACCGCAAACAGCATGGCCACGACGGCTGCCTTGAGGCTGCCGATTATAAGCGGCCAGACTGTATATTTGGGAACTTCGGAGTTGGGCTGCCATGAGAACTTCGGATCGCGCCCCTCATAGTACTGCTGCTTGAAGACCATCTTATCGATACCCGCCTCTTCGATGATCTCGGCGTCGTTGAAAATCGGGATCGACTCTTTGAAGATGAACGTAAAGATCAGCAATATCGCTATCAGGGCGGCGAAAGCGTTCAGCATGATGAATTTCTCGCCAAAGAACTCTATCAGCTTCGACTTTCTTTTGAACTCGTATTTTCTCATGGCAGCCTGTCTGATTTGAATTTCCTAATGGCCTCTCTGCCTACTGAATCCGGTTTTGAAGGGCCAATTCGGTCGAAAGCGGAACATAGCCGATCTCTTCGGCAATTTTCTGGCCGTCGGGCGACAGCGCCCAGTTGACCAGCTTCTTCAGCTCGCCGGTTGGCTTGCCGTTGAAGAACCAGTACAGGTCGCGCGAGATCGGGTAGGAGCCGCTGGAGACGGTCACTACCGATGGCTCGATAGCCGGGGAATCATCGGTCTCCTGCACACGGGCGAACTTGACGCCGCTGGCCCAGGCGATACCGCCGTAGCCGATACCGTTCTTGTCATGGGCGATGGCGTTGACCACCGCGGCCGTGCCGGGCAGAGTCTGGGTCTGATCGGCGTAATCCTCTTTGTTGAGTACCCGCTTTTTGAAGAAGGCGTAGGTGCCGGAGTTGTTTTCGCGACCGTAGAGGATGATCCGAGCGTCGTTGCCGCCAACCTCTTTCCAGTTGGTGATCGCGCCGGTGTAGATTCCCTTAAGCTGGGTCAGACTAAAACTCTGGACCGGGTTCTCGTTGTGAAGGAAAACAGCGATACCGTCGAGAGCGACAGAGATGCGATAGGGCGTGATGCCTTTGCTCTGGGCGAGCTTCTTTTCCTTGGCCTTCATGTCGCGCGAGGCTTCGCAGACATCGGTCGTGCCGTTCAGCAACGCCGCGATGCCGGTGCCGGAGCCGCCGCCGGAGACCTGGATAACCGCGCCGGGATTCTGCTTCATGTATTCCTCAGCCCAGCGCTGGCCGAGCCGTACCAGAGTGTCGGAGCCCTTGATCGTGATGCGCGAGGCCGAGAAAGTGGCGCCGGCAACCATCGTCAGGGCGAGGGCGATAATAAGCAATTTCTTCATCATGATCTCCTTGAGTAGTTTTCCTGCCTGTTTTCTATATCTCTAAAACTTTACCAGCGTGTTCAGGTAGAGCCCCTTCTCGGTCTCTTCGGTATCGTCCTGGAAAGTGGTGGTGCGATAGTTTACCGATGCTTTTACTCCCTTGACCGGGGAGCACTCGATACCGGCGATGATCTCGGTTTCGCCGTCGTCGTCCATATCAGTGTTCGGGTCGTATATGTCCACCCGGCCGAAAAGATTCAGCGTGCGCAACGCCGGAGTGTTCTGGGCCAGGGCATCCAGATAGAGGGTGCCGAAAAAGGAGATGCCGCTTATTTTGACTTCCTCTTCGTCGTACCCTTCGCCCATGGTGGTGAAGTTGGCGTCGAAACCGGCGTCGACCGTGCCGTTATAGGCCAATAGTCCGCCGACCGAGACAATCTGGCGCTTCCAGTCGGAGGTCGCGACATTGACCAGGTTAGTGTCGATCATAACTTCGCCGGTCTCTTCGTTCTGCGTACCGGTATAGAACTGGGCCATGAGCTTACTTTTTTTGAGCTGATCGTTGTCTGTCAGCGGGCTTAAGACGGCCACGGCGTTAAAATCCTTCTGCTTATTGACTTCGCCCACATGCGAATAGCTGGTACCGTTGAAGACCGTCAGAGACACAAAACCGTACTTCGATTTTTCACCGAGACCGAGGTGAGCGCCAACACCCATATCCGACGAGGTAAGGAACTTGCGGGCATCGCCGACCGTCTTGGCCAGATAACGCCGTCCCCAGAGTTTGTTCATGTTGTCGATATAGAGCGTCGGCTGCAGACCGAAGCGGACTTTCAGCCGGCCTTCGGCGAAAGCCGGTTTCCAATCGAAATAGGCATACTTCAGAATTATGTCGTACCGATCGTCGATCACTCTGAGGTCGGTGGTGATGCGGACGCTGGTGTAGTCGGACAGTTTGGATTTAACCGTTACATAAGCACGGCTGATACCGAATTCGTTGGCGTCGTCGGATCCTTCCGTCTGATCGAGCATCCAGTGACTGTAGATCCGTCCGTTGACCTTGGTGTCGGCCGCCCGAGCCATGTTGCTCATAGCCGCCAATGAGAGCAGGACCAGTGCGATAGCAGTGTTTTTCATTTCATCTCCTGTTTAAGCGATTCGTTGGAGGTAAATCACCTGTTTTTCGTTTTCGCGTTCACAGGGATGAAACGATGCGATTGTTAAGATATTGTTAAGGCCAAGTTAGATTTAAGTTAAATTGCGAGGCTGATAGAAGATAGGAAATAGCGCCTGGAGTGACTCAGATCGGCAGGTGGATTGAAAAGCGGCTGCCCTTTCCGGGGGTGCTTTCGACACTGACCCGCCCGCCGTGAGCCAGGGCAATGTGTTTGACTATCGCCAGACCGAGGCCGGTGCCGCCCATCTCCCGGCTGCGGGCTTTATCAACGCGATAAAACCGTTCGAAAAGGCGGGGCAGATGGCTTTTGTCGATACCGGGACCGTTGTCGAAAACGGTTATGTTGATTTCGGTCTCGTCGCGCGAGCTCTCTACCCGAACGGTCGATCCGGAGTCGCTGAACTTGATGCCGTTATCGATTAAATTGATTATTGCCCGTTCGAGTTGCAACGGGTTGATTCGCGCGCTCAGATTGTGTTCGCATTCGGTCTCGATTTTGATTTGTCCGGCCCGGGCGGAGACTTCGCAGGCCTCGACCGCGGCGTGAATTACTTCGCGTATTTCGCCCTGTTCCAGAGCAAGCGGAGCTTCCTTGCTCTCTTTCTCATAACGGGAGATAGTCAGCAAATCGTCAATGATAGCGTTAAGCCGCCGCGCCTGTCGCAGGATGATATCGAGAAACCGATGGGCATCCTCCCGGTTGTCCAGAGCGCCGTCGCGCAGGGTCTCGACAAAGCCCTTTATCGAAGTGATCGGCGACTTAAGCTCGTGGGAGACATTGGCGACAAACTCGCGCCTGACATTTTCCAGTTGCTTCAGTCGGGTCTGGTCATGAAGGACGATCAATCCGCCAATCGACTCGCCATCGGAATCGCTCAATACTGCCCCGGTGGCTCTGAGCAACCGTTCTTCATCGCCGAGCAGCATGATCTCGTCCTCAATCGGTTCACTTGCGGAAAGCGACCGCAACACAAACTGGTGCAGGTCACTGTTTCGGATTGTCTCTTGTACTGTTCGCCCCGGGGCGGTAATCGGGTCGATTCCCAGCATCCGGGCGGCGGTCCGGTTGAGGCTGATGATCTTCTGGTCCGTGTCGACCGCCAGGACACCCTCGACAAGGCTTGAAAGAATCGCCTCCTGCTCGGATCGCTGGCGAGTGATCGTTCGGATACGTTGATCAAGCTGGGCGGCCATGCGGTTCATATCCTCAGCGAGGCCACCGATCTCCTCGGAGTTGCCAACCGGCAGGCGCCGGTTGAGATCGCCTTCGGCGAATCGTCGCGCGCCCTGTCGCAAAGACTCCAGCGGGCGGCTGATCCGTCGCGAGACAAACCAACTGAAGATAGCGGCCAACAGGACTACTACCAGTCCGGCGAAGAGAAGATTGCCGCGCACGGCGTGCAGGGTCTCATTGATAAAGCTCACTTCAATCGAGGTACGAACCACCATAGTTGCGGTACCCTTGTCCGGAGCGGGAGAACGCAGCGCGACATACATCAGATCATTCTGGAGAGTATTGCTGTAACGAGTGGAGACACCCCGCCCTGAAAAGAGCGCCTCCGATATCTCCGGGCGGGTGGCGTGATTATCCATGACGGTGGGATCTTCGCGGGAGTCGCCGATTACACGGCCGTTGGGGAGGATAATCGTGATGCGGGTGGATGACCCACTGCCCAGTCGCTTGCACAACGGATCTACCGAGGTCGTATCACCCGCGGCCAGCAAGTTGCTCACCTGGTTTTCTATCAGGACCGCCCGGGCATGAAGATCGGCGGCGGTCTTGTCGTGGAACATTCTGCGCTGCGAATCCAATGCGTACCAGGCCAAAATCAGAACCGACAAAACAATAATCAGCAGGTAGGAGGGATAAAGCTGCCAGATAATCCTGCTACGGGCCATCATTCCTCCCGAAAACGGTAGCCGACGCCGCGCACCGTTTCGATCTGTTTACCCTTAGGACCGAGTTTCTTGCGCAGACCGGCGATATGGACATCAACCGTCCGATCAGTGACAATCGTGTCGTCGCCCCGGACCGCGTCAACAATCTGATCGCGGCTGAAGACCCAGCCGGGACGCCCGGCCAGAAGGTACAGGAGCCGGAACTCGGTCGAAGTCAACTCGATTCGTTTTCCGGATACAGTTGTTTCATGGCGTCCCGAGTCAATCCGGATCTCGCCGGCGTAAATAACCTCTTGTGCCTCAGATGAATCGCCGGTGTCGCGGCGCAGCACTGCGCGAAGTCTGGCGATCAGTACCCGCGGGCTGAACGGTTTGGTGATGTAATCATCGGCGCCGATCTCGAGGCCGGAAACGATATCCGCCTCTTCGGTTTTGGCGGTCAACATGACTACGGGAATTTTCTGAGTGGCGGGCGTTGATTTCAGTCGCCGACAGACTGTCAGGCCGTCGACATCGGGCAACATCAAATCGAGCAGCACCAGAGTGGGCATTTTCTGCTCGGCCAACTCAAGACCATCCAACCCCGAGCGAGCCGAAATCACCTGATAGCCCTCGCGCTTGAGGTTATACTCGACCAGTTCGCGTATATCCGCTTCGTCTTCGATAACAAGGATGACTGTTTCTGACATATTACGCTCCGAGGATGATAACGCCACAGTATACGAAATGTTTCATGGCTAATCCAGCCCGATTAGGGCCGTAATTGGGCGTAAAAGATGATTGGACCGGATTGGGGGGAGCAGTCAAGATGGAGGTCGTCGTCTCAGGGTAGGTTCAGCGATCGCTGCCCGACCTTTCCAGGCATTTGATTTATCAAATGCTGCGCAGGCCTTGATAAATCAAGCCCCTACGAAAACCTGAGCTACAAGATTTCCCTACCGTTGGAATGCTTCAAAACGAGGTTTGGGGCTGGAAATTGTATGCTAAAAAGGAGGAGAGGGGTTGCGGTTTTTCGCAACCCCTCGCTGGTGCTAATGTGGGGTATTTAACAGTACGGACAAGTTGTCCTAAAGATTCATCCAATAACTGGTTTTTATCATAAAAACATTCTCTGCTCCGGTTGAGAAGTAGCGGTCGAAGTCCCGGGAGATATCGACATTGTTGATGGTGTCGTCCCATTCCGGTCGCGACCGGGTCCAGACCAGGTAGACCGTGCTTCCCGGGCTGTATTCCCAGCGTATGAGCAGGGTCGAGTTGAGAGCACTATAATTGCCGTCCTCGTTGTATCCATCCACCGGCTGGCTATAGAACCGTCCGCCGTCGTATTCGCGGTAGTTCTCGTAATCAAGCCCGGAAATCAGGCCTCGCGCCGAAAGCTGTATCGACAGATTGGGGTGCACCGTGACAGCGGCCGAGGCACTAACCGTGATTTCATCCTGATCGAGATCGGCAAAGATCGTGGTGGTGTCGTCCGGGTTGTCCACCCAGCGGATGAAGTCGTTGTAGCGTTCGTAGTTTACACCGACCGAAAATTCCATATTACTTTTCGGTCTGAACTCCAGCCCCGTATAGTGAGCCCACCAGGTACCGTAGCGAGTTGCGCCGCTGCCGGGGTTGAGCACCAGCGATATCATCTTGCGCTCATCGGTTTCAAGGTTCGCCCACCAGCTCATGGATTCTGGGCGTTCCCACAATCCATTACCGCGGGTTTCCCGATCATCAAATTTGCCGGGATTCCAGTCCACACCGAAGCCGAGATTCCAGCCGTTGGTAAAGTCATAGTGGCCATTAAAGTTGAAGTTCTTACTGATATTGTAACCGTCGAAGTTCCACATCTGGCTGATATTGATATTGCTCCAACTGTCGCGAATAATCCACCAGTCGTCGGTCGTGCGCCATTGGAACCAGGAATACAAATGGCGGCTATTGTCTCGCGAGTTATAGCCAAGGGCATTGATGTCGAAATAGCGGTCTTTAACGGTGTAACCGACACAGCCCCGAAGGTGTTTGCCCGATGTTCTCGAAAACATTGCGTCAAAGCCAAGGCCGGAGTTTTCGCCGTCATTTCTGTTGCCGAGAACCTGGCCCTTAAATTGCCACATGCCGTTATTGGTCTGCAGACGGCAGTCGAGTCCACCGACCACCGACGGATGCCGCGTGTCCTGGCTGGCGACCGTCACAAACATCCCCATGTCGGAGTTGGCCAGCACGTCCTGCTTGACCCGGAGCACCGAATAGTCTGCCAGCGGTTCGACTACGGCCTCTACGGTTTCTCCCTCAGTGTCGACATAGGTTGCTTTCTCCTTCTTCGTCAGGGCATTCAGAAAGCTAATCGAGGTTCCGCCGGCGAATTTGCCGGTCAGTTTGGTGGCGCCGAGGATAGTGGTCGCTTTCGGACGGTCGATATAGTAATCGACATCATCGGGCCAGATCGTCGGTGGGCGCCCGATCCGCCGCGAGTAAAACATCCTGAACTCCGTCTGAAATAGTTCCATCCCTTCGAAAAAGAACGGGCGAAGTTCCGGGTAGTAGGTTTCGGTCGTCGAAAGGTTGAGTACGGGCTGGTCAAGTTCCACCTGACCGAAGTCGGGGTTGATCGAGGCGTTGAGAGTCAGGTTAGACGAGATCCCGTACTTCACATCGATACCGAGATCGCCCAATATCTCTTTTCCATCGGGGTTGCCGGGGTTGTCGTGTTCGGTTTCCAGGCTCGCTACGGTATAGGGGAGAACTTCGAGATTTCTCCGTGGGCTGATGCCGATCAAACCGGTAATGTGTCCGAAATTCGAGACGAACTTCCCCTCGCTTGACGGAGTGTACGCCCACCGGGTGGCTTCATCCTTGCGGGTAATAACCCGAATAAAATCGGCGCCCCAGACATGATCGGTCTTTTCGGGGAAACGGAGGCAATAGAATGGAATACGAATTTCCGCCGCCCATCCCCAGGGATGGAGTTTGGCGGCCGATTCCCAGATGCCGTTCCATGAATAGTCGGCATTGTTCTCATCATAAAAGCGCTCATCGCGCTGCACACCGGCCGCGTTGACCTCGAAAGCAAAGCCGGTTTGGTGGTCATGGTAGGGGTCGAGGCGGACGTGAACCGCGTCGGAGCGAGAATATCGATCGCGCCGCACCAGTTTGCGAGTAATTTCGTCCGGTTCGGAATCGTAACACCAAAAGGCGAAGTATATCGCGTCGTCATCGTAGGCTACCGCGACCAGCGTTGACTCGGTCGCCGCCTCGCCTTCGGTCGGCTCGCGCTGGGTGAAATTGTTGATTTTCGCGATGTTCTGGTTAGTCCAGACAGCGTCATCGAGATATCCATCGATCTTGGGCGGTTCGGGATTGACGCGATAGGCCTCAATCTCGGGTATAATTCGTTCGGTTGGCTCAGTTTCGTTGGCAAGGATGTGGCTGGCGTGCAGTGTGGCGGTCAGGAACACCAAAGAAAGTACTCTTCTCCATTGTTCCATCGATCGAATCTCCTCCTGGGTCCAATACGGCCGTTCGTTTGATGCGCAGTTAAAGTGTTTGAGTGCTATGCATTAGAGGACGTAATCAACCGCCGATAGTTGCCGCAATAGTACATTTTCGTGCTTTTTTATGCTGATAACGCCGGATAGGTGGAATCATCGGTGATTTTACCGGCGTTTTGGCCGATCGGGCCGACTTGACAGACCGCCGGCAAAGGGTTATAATTTTGCTCTGTTTCCGGGAAATGATTAAACCCGAAGCGATAATGATTGTAAAACCATTATTATTGAATAAATACGCTCAATTTGCCGCGAAATTCGGCAACGGCATGGAGGTAACGCAATGAACCAGACTTCATCGGCTGCCATGATCGAAGCCAGAGGGTTGAGCAAATATTACGGTTCTTTTGTTGCGATCAGTGATATTTCGTTTTCCATTCCCCAAGGCCAGGTTGTGGCCTTTCTCGGACCCAATGGCGCTGGTAAGTCGACCACAATGAAGATTCTAACCGGATTTATAGGGGCCAGCGAGGGGCGGGCCTTTATCGGCGGGCTGGATATCAGAGACGAGCGTCTCAAGGCACAGCAGATGCTGGGCTATCTGCCTGAAAACGGCCCTCTTTATGACGACATGACCCCGATTGAACTGCTGCGCTTTTTTGGCGAGGCGCGCGGCCTGAAAAACAGCCGATTGAAAGAGCGGCTGGAATATGTCAACGATCTCTGCGCGCTGCAGCAGGTGCTGGAAAAGCCAATCGGCAAGCTTTCGCGCGGGTATCGCCAGCGGGTCGGTCTGGCGCAGGCGCTCTTGCATGACCCGAAGGTGCTTATCATGGATGAACCGACAGCGGGGCTTGATCCGAACCAGATTCGCGATTTCCGCACCAATATCAGTCGTCTGGGTGAGTCCAAAACGATCCTGATCTCCACCCATATCCT
>DAOWIC010000234.1 GCA_030641085.1 Calditrichota bacterium | reverse complement strand
GATCAGTACCTTCCCATTCTGTAACAAATTGATCTATGGCTCAATCATTGCGTATAGCGGTTTTCACCTCGCATGGGGGTTCCAACCTGCAATCCCTGATCGATGCCTGCGCCGCCGGTCGCATTGATGGTCAAATTGTGCTGGTGATTTCCAACAACCGCAAATCCTATGCGCTCGAGCGGGCACGCCAGGCGGGTATCGAGGCGCTGCACCTGACGGAGAAAAAGTTTGATTCCGCCGAGGCGTTTGCAAAGGCACTGGTGAATAAGCTGACAAAGTATCAAATTGACTTGATCTGCCTGGCGGGCTATATGAAATTCCTACCGCCAATGGTGTTGCAGTATGTTCGCGGCCGGGTAATCAATATCCATCCGGCTCTTCTGCCCAGGTATGGCGGCAAGGGAATGTACGGCCTGCGTGTCCACGAGGCAGTGCTGGCGGCGGGCGATACTGAAACCGGCGTTACCATTCATCAGGTGGATGAAATCTACGATCATGGCACGATTTTGGCGCAGCGCAAGGTATCAGTGCTTCCTGACGATACGCCGAAAACGCTGCAACAGCGGGTCCTGCAGGTTGAGCATCAGCTATACCCTGAGGTGGTGGCTCAAATCGCCTCGGGAGCGATCAAACTGGAGTAGACCATAATGGATACCCTGATGCGGACGGAAATGCCCGATATCAAACTCTTTGCACGCGGTAAGGTGCGCGATGTCTACGACCTCAAAGACAAACTGCTGATTGTCGCCACCGACCGCATCTCCGCTTTTGACTGGGTGCTGCCCGATCCGATCCCGGGCAAGGGCAAGGTGCTGACGGCGATGTCGCTCTTCTGGTTCGATCTGCTCAAGGATGTGACCGAAAACCATCTGGTGACGGCCAATGTCGACGAATATCCAGAGCCGCTGCACAAGTATCGCGAAATGCTCGACGGCCGCTCGATGATCGTATTCAAGGCGGAGAGGGTCGATTGCGAGTGTATCGTCCGTGGTTATATCTCGGGCACCATGTGGCGGGAGCTTAAGGCGACCCGCAAAGCCGGTTCCAACAGCGTGCATGGATTTGACTTTCCGGCCGATCTGCAGGAATCGCAAAAGCTGCCGGAGCCGATCTTCACGCCCTCGACCAAAAACGACGCCGGGCATGACGAAAATATCAGCTATGACCAATTGGTCAAACTCATCGGCGCCGAAACCGCCGCCCTCTGTTCGGAAAAGTCACTGGCGATCTACAAGACGGCAGGCGATTATGCGCTCACCAAAGGGATCATAATCGCCGACACAAAATTCGAGTTCGGCTTCAAGGATGGTCGCTTTATTTTGATTGATGAAGTCCTCTCGCCGGATTCCAGTCGCTTCTGGCCGGTGGATCTATACAAAGCAGGCCGGGGGCAGCCGTCGTTCGATAAACAACCGATCCGCGATTACCTTGACAAGCTCGACTGGAACAAGCGTCCGCCTGCGCCGGAACTTCCCGAGGCGGTTGTCAAGGAATCGAGCGAGCGATACCTGAAAGTCCAGCAACTTCTAACAGGCAAATGATGCTATGGAAGAAATGATAAAGATCAAAAAAGCGCTCATCTCGGTTTCCGACAAGGCGGGTGTCGTCGAACTGGCGATAAAGCTGGAGGCGATGGGGGTCGAACTGATCTCTACCGGCGGCACGCTGAAAGTGCTCAAGGAGGCCGGGCTGCAGGTTATATCGGTCTCGACTTTTACCGGCGCTCCGGAAATAATGGGCGGGCGGGTCAAAACCCTGCATCCGAAGATCCATGCCGGGATTCTCTGCCGCCGCGACAACGATCAGGATATGGACCAACTGGTGCAGTCCGACTATCGGCCGATTGACCTGGTGGTTACCAACCTCTACCCGTTTGAGCAGACAGTTGCCCGTGACGACTCCACCGATGACGATATTATCGAGAATATCGATATTGGCGGGCCGTCGATGATTCGTGCCGCGGCCAAGAATCACCGCTTTGTGACGGTCGTGGTCGATCCGTCCGACTACAGCACGCTGATCAGCCAGATGGAAGCTAACGGCGGTGAAACCACGCTTGAGCTCCGGCGTCATTGCGCCGCACGCGTTTTCCAGTTGTCGGCACAATACGAGGCGGCTATTGCCGGTTACTTCGCGCACGGCAAACCGGAGATAGAAGAGGGTTTCCCATCGCAACTGAAGCCGACTTTCTCCGGGCGGATCGATTTGCGCTACGGTGAAAACCCCCACCAGCAGGCCGCCGTCTACGCGCAGGATGGTTTTGCCGGACCGTCGCTAATGAAAGCGCGGCAGTTTTCCGGCAAGGAGCTGTCGTTTAACAATTACGGTGATCTGGACGCGACTCTTGAGATGGTCCTTGATTTCAGCGAACCGTTTGCCTGTGTCGTCAAGCACGCCAACCCGTGCGGCGCGGCAGTCGGTGCGACTCTCGCCCAGGCCTATCAGCGGGCGTACGAGAGCGATCCGCTGTCGGCCTTCGGCTCGATTATCGGCCTCAACCGCAATGTTGACATGGAGTGCGCGCGCCTGCTGCACGATACGCCGTTTGTGGAATGCATCCTGGCGCCGTCGTTCGATGAAGAGGCGTTCAAGCTGCTGAAAAAGAAAAAGGCACGTCGCCTGCTGGCTCTGTCGGATATCCTGACCGGGAGACCGATGGACGAGGTCTATTTTCGGTATATCCGGGGAGGCACGCTGGTGCAGACTGCCGACGATCGGCTGATAGATACTTCCGAGTTGAAGGTAGTCACCAAACGCGCCCCAACCGATGAGGAATTGGAGGCGCTTATGTTCGGCTGGAAGATAGTCAAACATACCCGCTCCAATGCGATTGTCCTGGCTAAAGATGGCGCCACGGTCGGTGTCGGCATGGGGCAGACCTCGCGGGTCGACTCCGGGTTTATGGCGGTCAAGCGGGCCGGCGAGCGTGCCAAAGGGGCGGTGATGGCATCCGATGCCTTTTTCCCGATGGCGGATGGGGTCGAGGTAGCCACCGACGCCGGTGTGACGGCGATCATTCAGCCGGGTGGCTCCAAGGGTGACGAGCAGGCAATCGAGGCGGCCGACAAAGCCGGAGCCGCCATGGTCTTTACCGGGGTGAGGCATTTCCGGCACTGATCTCGCCAATCGCCGATTCGAAATACAGAGCCGCCGGCCGTCGAGTAACGGTCGGCGGCTTCTTGCGTTGCTGTCTGTCAAACTGGCCGAGGTAGTCCAGGTCTCAGTCGTTTTTGTCGGTCACAATTGGCGTCCGCCTCAGGCGATTCGACTACCCGATTGGGCCGAACTACCCTGATTTTCGACCTTTTTTCAAACAACACTTGCTTAGAACAATAACAGCGTTTATCTTCTGTAAGCGTAAAGCTGTAGAGGAAGTAAGGTGAGAAATAGAATCTTAGAGATTGTCGTATTCCTCATGGATTTTATGCGACAGCATCAGGGTCACCAATCCAGTGGGGAGGACCTTTCATCGGCTCTGAAGAACATGGGTTACTCGGAGTACGAAATAACCACCGCCTATAGCTGGTTTCTGGAGCGCTTCGACGACACGCCCGAGCAGTATTTTTCGAGTTTCCCTTCCCAACACCACTCGAACCGTATTCTGACCTCGTCTGAGCGGTTTCGTATCAGTTCCGATGCTTACGGTTTTTTGATCAAGTTGCTCAATATGTCGCTTATCAATGACGAGCAGTTGGAGTTTATCCTCGAACGGGCCGCCATTTTTGAATCGGAAATGATTGCTCTTGATCAGATCAAGTTGATTGCCTCCTCGATTGTATTTGAGGATATAGAGGATTTCGACAGCCTGCCGTTTTTTGATACCAAAAACGACCAGTCGCGAATGGTCAACTGATTTCCCATGTCATTAAAAGGCAAAAAAATCGCCGTCGGTCTGACCGGCGGTATCGCCTGCTACAAGGTGCCGTACCTGGTGCGCGCTCTGCGCAAAGCCGAGGCTGAGGTGGTAGTTATTATGACCGAGGCGGCCACCAAGTTCATTACACCACTGACACTGGAGACAGTCTCGGACAACCCGGTCGCAATCGAAATGTTTCCCGACGGCGAGTACGTTTCGACCCGTCATATTGACCTGGCCGAATCGCCTGATCTTCATGTAATCGCTCCCGCCACGGCTAACCTTCTGGGCAAGGTCGCCAACGGCATCTGTGATGATTTGCTGACCACGGTTATCTGCGCCGCCGCCGGGCCGGTGATGATCGCCCCCGCCATGAATGTCCACATGTGGGCCAACCCGATCACGCAGGCCAACTTTGAGCGCCTGAAAGAGCTTGGTTACCTGTTTGTCGATCCGGGCGAGGGCGAAATGGCGTGCGATGATTACGGGGTCGGTCGCATGGCCGAACCGGATGTCATCTTTGACGCCATCACGGCGTTTTTCTCTCGCAAGCCAAAAAAAAAAGTCCTGACCGGTAAACGGTTTCTGGTTACAGCCGGGGCGACCCACGAACCGATCGACCCGGTCCGATTCATAACCAACCGTTCCTCCGGCCGCATGGGTTACGCTCTGGCCGAGGCGGCCGTGGCACTCGGAGCCGAGACGACCCTGATATCAGGGCCGGTCAGCCTCAAGCCGCCGCCGGGGGTGAAGTTGATTGCGGTCGAATCCACCGCCGAAATGGCCCGGGCGGTCAAGCGGGAATTCAAGACAAGCGATTGCCTGATAATGGCCGCCGCGCCGGCCGATTACGCGCCGGTGAGCAGAGCGGGGCAGAAAATCAAAAAATCATCCGACGCCCTCAAGCTGGACCTGAGCCCTACGGTGGATATCCTGCGCGAGGTTGGCAAACTGAAGCGTGATGATCAGCGTGTGATCGGTTTTGCGTTGGAGACCGAGAACGGTCTGGCCAACGCCCGCAGGAAGCTGAAAGAGAAAAACTTGGATATGATCGTTCTCAACAGCCCCGGTGAACAGACCGGGTTCGACCACGACACCAATGCCGTAACGGTTTTGATGCCGGGCAAACGACCGGTTTACATAGCGCTTGCCACGAAGAAGGTCATAAGTGGCAAACTGCTTGATTATGTAGCTCGTCTGTTGTAATATAGAATCTTCCGCGTAATGTGAGCAAAATGAAAGATAAACCGGGGAACATATACCAGCTATTGCGTCACGCAATGGTCGCCCAGGTCGAGATGGGCGTGGGGGAACTAATTATCAATCGCAAGAATGTGAAAAAGACAGCCGCGCCGCCAGCGCCGATCGCAACTCCTGTAACGGCCGGTGAATCCGATCTATTTGCTTCCGAATCACACGGTCCCGCGGCGGTGCAGTACGAATCGGTCGAGGCGCACCGTCGAGCGATATGCGAATGCCAGCTCTGCCCGCTGGGAGCTACGCGCAACAAGTTTGTCTACGGCGCGGGCAATATCAACGCCGACCTGATGTTTATCGGCGAGGCGCCCGGCGCCGACGAGGACCGCCTGGGCGAACCGTTTGTCGGTCGCGCCGGGAAGTTGCTTGATCGCATTCTGGCTGCCATCCAGTTTACACGGGATGATATTTACATCGCCAACATTCTCAAGTGTCGCCCGCCGGGCAACCGCGACCCGCTTCCGGCAGAGGAAGAGAAGTGCCTGCCCTATTTGCTGGAGCAGATACACCTGATCCAGCCGAAACTGCTCTGCGCCCTCGGCCGGGTAGCTGCCCAGAAGCTGCTGAAAACGACTACGCCGCTCGGCAAGCTGCGCGGTCGCTGGCATGATTTCCACGGTGTGCCGATGCTGGTCACCTACCACCCGGCCGCGTTGCTGCGTTTTCCGACATACAAGCGCGACACTTGGGAAGATATGCAACTGCTCCGGGCGCAATACGATAGCCTAAGATAGGAGTTACCGATATAAATGGCCTGGCGAACGCAATCAGATAAAGAGACCTCAAGTCTGCAGGCACCACATTCGCTTGATGCTGAGGTGGCGGTGCTGGGATCGATCCTCAAGGACCAGGATGCGCTCAACCAGACGATTGAAATTTTCGATAGCGAGGTAGTCTTCTATTATCCGAAGCACGGCCACATATTCAGGTCCATACTTTCCCTCTACAATCGCAACGAACCGTGCGATATCACCACCCTTTCCAACGAACTGTTAACCAACGGCAAACTGGAGGCGATCGGCGGGCGCGTTTACCTGGTCGAACTGGCTGAAAGCGTGGCCACGACCGCGAATATCAAGTCGCACGCCGATATCGTGCAGGAGAAGTATCTCCTGCGGCGTTTGATTCAGGCCTCCAACGAGATTGTCCGCAGCAGTTATGATCTGGATCAGCCGGTTGACGACCTGCTCGACAGAGCCGAGGCGAACATCTTCGATATCTCGGAGAGACGCCTGCGCAAAGGATTCACCCATATCAAGGACCTGATGCCCGCTACCTACGAACAGATCGAGAATCTCCAGACCTCCGACAGCAGTCTCAGCGGCCTCGCTACCGGTTTCACTGATCTGGATACACTGACCAACGGCATGCACAAGGGTGAGTTCATTGTCATCGCCGGGCGGCCGTCGATGGGCAAAACCTCGTTGGCGATGAATATAGCCGAGTATGTCGCCGCCGGCAGCCAGAAGCGGGGCGTGGGCATCTTTTCAATCGAGATGTCCGAAGAACAACTGGCGTTCCGTATGCTCTGTGGGCGGGCCGGAATTCCGCAGCACAAGCTGCGCTCAAGGAAACTGTCCGACCAGGATTGGCAGAACCTTTCGGTCAAGGGAGGTGTGCTGGCCGAGGCACCGATATTTATCGACGATTCGGCCGCCCTGACCTCGCTCGAGATGCGGGCCAAAGCGCGGCGGCTTAAAGCGCAGCATGGTGTGGACCTGATAATCGTCGACTATATCCAGATGATGACCGCGACCGGACGGATTGAAAACCGGCAGCAGGAAATGTCGGTCATCTCGCGCAACCTGAAGGCTCTGGCGAAAGAGATCGAGGTGCCGGTGATAGCGCTCTCACAGTTGTCGCGAATGGTGGAACAGCGCGGGGGAGAAAAGCGCCCGCAACTGTCGGACCTGAGAGAGTCGGGCGCGATAGAGCAGGACGCCGAT
>DAOWIC010000210.1 GCA_030641085.1 Calditrichota bacterium | reverse complement strand
TGCGCCACTATTCCGGAACAATTGCTCGAATCCGAACTGTTCGGCCACAAGAAGGGCGCCTTCACCGGAGCGATCAAGGATAAGGACGGTCTATTCAAGGTGGCCGACGGCGGCACATTTTTCCTCGATGAAATCGGCAACACCTCAATGGCGATTCAGGTGAAGCTGCTGAGAGTTCTCGAAGAGAAGAAAATCATGCCGGTGGGCGGCACCCGTCCGATCGATATCGACGTGCGACTTCTGGCCGCGACCAACTCCGATCTCGACGAGGAGGTCCAGATGGGTCACTTCCGGGCCGATCTCTTCTACCGGCTGAACGTAATCCCGGTGTTTATCCCCCCGCTGAGGGAGCGCAAAGAGGATGTCCCGATTCTGGTGCGGCATTTTGTCGACAAGTACTGTCAGAAAGTCAACATGTCGCCGAGAGGGATTTCCGATGAAGCGATGCGTCTGCTTACCGAGTATCGCTGGCCTGGCAATGTCCGCGAACTGGAGAACACCATCGAGCGAGCGGTCCTTCTCGTTCGTTCGGATACGCTCGACGTGGGGGACCTGCCGGAGAAACTGACCTCGCCCGAGAAACAGGCCGTGGTCGATCGAACTGACCCGCTCAACCCGACTCTGGAGTCGATTGAGAAGGCGTACATCCATTTTGTCATGAGCCAGACCAACGGCAAGAAGAGCCAGGCGGCGAAGATCCTCGGCATTGATACTTCCACCCTCTATAGAAAAATCGACCGTTACAACCTCAAGGAAGAACTCGATAAACTGGGTGGCGCGAAAACCGGGCAGAAATCAAAGTAAAACCGATATTAAATTGACACCGTGATATGATATGACCGACCCTTATTACTTCCCCTCAAACACAGTTCCCGGCACAATTCCCTGCCTGAATATCACTAACGAGCATAACTGCCGCCTTCTGGTATCCGACAAGACTATGGGCGCGTCGCTATATGCTCCGGACCGGTTTCCCGGGGTCAAGGCTGTCGAGAGTATCGCATTTTGCCAAAGCCGTGGCGTTTTGCTTCGAACGACCACGAAAAAAAACGTGAATTTCTGTGGGGTAGGTCCAATAACCTGCGGTGATGCCACACAATTCGTTGATGTACATGGATTTGCGACCCGGCCGGGTTGTTCAAAAAAAGACATCAGGAAGGGCACACACTTTGCCTTTAAGGCAATCAGAATTTGAAACTAATCGACTGATCGTTCACCGAAAAGAAACTGTAGGAGGTTTCGATGTTTTCCAAATTTCACAATCGTCAGAAGGGTTTCACGCTCATCGAGCTCATGATCGTTGTCGTCATCATTGGTATTCTTGCCGCGCTGGCTATCCCGCGCTTCATGTCCGCCACTGTCAAGGCGAAGCAGTCTGAAGCCAAGACCATCCTGAAGCAGATCTACACGCTGCAGCGTACCTACAAGCAGGGTTCGACCGCCGGTCTGTATGCCAACGCCATCGGCCTTCTTGATTTCGATGTGCCAACCAACGCCAAATACGGCTATACCATTTCGGCCGCTGACGCTGTCAGTTTCACTGCGCTGGCCACCGATAACGGCACCGATGCCGACCTGGTTAACAATGTCTGGAGCATAAACCAGGATGGTACTATTGCCGAAGTAACTCCGGCTGGTTGATCTGGCCCATAGTAACATCCAAATCATACCGATTAGAAGAGGCGCCCGCTTGCGGGCGCCTCTTCTTTGTGGCCTCGGCCGCTTGGGTTTGTTGTTGATTCCCCGGTTAAACTCATTTTATAATGCCCCATATGATAAAACAGATCTGCCTGATTATCTGTCTGCTGGCCCTGCCGTTTGCGGCCACCGGACAGGACAGCGGTTACAGCCCGGACGTTCCGGCCGAACAGTTCGGAATCAGCCATCTATCGGAATACCTCGGGCTGTATCCGGATGATATCGGCTACCGCTCGGACTACACCGAACCGGATTCCTTTCGCCTGCAGATAGTGGCCGACCTGATGAACCGGCCGCTGGGCATGCTTGACTATACCGCCGAACTGAAGAGCGGATATGTCGCCGCCCAGCCGGAGATACTGGCCGCCTATCTCTTTAGAGACCTCGCCCGGAAAGGGCAGACTGTGCGGGGCACGCCCTACCGGGCCGATGTCGCCGAGATTCAGCGCAACTACAACCTCTATTTCAACGATATCGCCTTCAACCAGCTTCTCACCCGGGCCGCCATCTACCTCGATCTCATCCTGCCGCGTTCAACCGAAAGCGCGCTGGCCAATCTAAGCCGGAGCGAGAGAGCATTCCTGACTAATGAATTTATAGAACTGCTGGTCATGCGCGAGGAGGACGAGTTCCTCTCGGTGGAGGCGATAGACTCTCTGGACAAGCTGGAAGAAAGCTACTGCGAGGCGTTTGTCGAGTTCGGCTACAAGATCGATAAGGATCCGATTATCGCCGCGGGTGTCGACTGCCTCAAGGAGATGATCCTCGAAGTCAGCGGCCTGCAGCAGCTATTATCGTCCGGCTCGGTATCGGCTAAAAAGATTATAGAAAGCGCCGCCTACCTGCCGGACAACGCCGACCTGAACGCCTACCTCGGCCGCCAGAGCGGCTGGAAAATCGGCGGCGCCGGCAATGATTACTACACCGGTGACTACAAGTTTATCTTCGACTTCGGTGGTGATGATGTGTACGACCTGAGCTTCGACCCGAATAATCCCCACGGTGTCATCATAATCGATCTCGAAGGCAACGATTCCTACCGTTCACAGAGCGATTTCACTCTTGGGTCCGGTTGCCTGTCGGCTGGACTGCTTCTCGATTACGGTGGCGATGACCGGTATGATGCCCGGTCGTTCTCGCTGGGGTCCGGTTTTTTCGGCCTGGGCGTTCTCTATGACGCCGCGGGCAACGACCGCTACGACGGCGATACTCATGTTCAGGGAGCCGGGACGTTTGGACTGGGGCTGATAATCGACGAAGGTGGACGCGACATATATAACGCCGCCGTTTATTCCCAGGGCTTCGGCTTTGTGGAGGGAATCGGCGTGATATACGACGTCGACGGTTCCGACAGCTACTACGCCGGGGGAAAATACAAAGATATCCTCCGTTACGAAGATCATTACCTGTCGCTGTCGCAGGGGTTCGGCTACGGCCTTCGCCCGTGGATGTCCGGTGGGGTCGGCGCGATTGTCGATCTTAAGGGCAACGACAGCTATTACGCCGACATCTTTGCCCAGGGCGCCAGCTACTGGTGGTCGCTGGGACTGATATATGACCTGACCGGCAATGACAATTACCAGTGTTTCCAGTACGGCCAGGGCTGTGGCACGCATATGACGCTCGGTATCCTGGTAGATGATCTCGGCTCCGATGTTTACTTCGGCAAGGGACTCATGCAGGGCTGCGGCCATGATTACTCCTGCGGCCTCATGCTGGACCGCGCCGGCAACGACACCTACACCGCCTACGATCTGTCGCAGGGGGCGGGGTCGGCCAACGGCGCCGGGCTGCTGATCGACAACAATGGCGATGAGCGATACTTTGTCAAAAACCACAAACTCACCCAGGGTTACGGCACCCCCCGGCGCGATTTCGGGTCGATTGGTCTGTTTATCGATCTCGGCGGCACGGACCAGTATGACGGCAACGGCCGCAACGATTACTACTGGCGCACTAACTCCCGCTGGGGCGGCGGGATGGATATCGAGTTGAACCCGCCCGACACCACCGGAGGCGAAAAATGATACGCTCCCGTTCAAATGTGATTCTCTCAATTGCGACCGTGTTCGTATTATTGATAACGAGTGCGCCGGTGCTGGGCGCACCTAACACGACGCTTCAGGCTGTTGTCGATTCGCTCTTTCCGATAGCATCGTCGGGCGAGGTGATGTACCGCGACCTGGTCGAACCGGCTATCGATTCAATCGCGGCGCTGGGAGCGGATGTGGCCCCGATTTTGATCGATAAGTTTACGACCAAGTCGGCCCGCGAACGGCACACAATAAAAAATATCCTGAAGCGGATCGGCAAGCCGGCGGTGCCGCATCTGACACAGGCGCTGCGCCATCCGGACGGACTGATTGTCTCCCGGGTTTGCTGGACGCTGGGCGAAATTGCCGACAGTTCCGCGGTGGGGCCGTTGATGGATGTCACCGGGCACCGGCGCTGGCAGGTGAGAGATGAAGCGCTCGGCGCGCTGGGCGATATCGGCGATAGTCAGGCCGCCGATGTCATGCTTTTTGCTTTCACCGATACGGTCGGCCAGGTGCGCAAGGCGGCCTCGGTGGCGGCCGGAAAGATCAGGCTGGCGGAAGCGATAGAGTTGCTGGTGCACACTCTGGGCGATGAGTTCTACGGCGCGCGCATGTCATCGGTAGAGGCATTGTTGAAACTCGACACGGCCGCCGTGATAAAGGCAATCGCCGATTCAATGGGATCGGTGAACCCGCTGGTGGTCAACCTGGGCTGCCTGATCCTGGGAGAGTTAGGCACCGACGAGGCGGTGGAGGTCCTTATGTCGCAGGTGACCAGTGATGATCCGGCGCGGCGAGCGCATGCTGCAGTAGCGATAGTAAAGGCCGACCCGCTTGATAATTGCAGCTACCGTGAGGCGATACTTGCCAATGAAACCGACAGACTGGTACTACTGAAAATAAAGTCGGCCATCTATTCGACAGAAAATGAGCAACGATAATTTCAAGGACCGGCTCAACCGCTTTCAATCATCCATAGCCCCCTCCGGTAAGAAGAAGGTTCAAAAGGCGCCCCCAGAGCGGTATCAGCGTCTGGCCGCCGCTATGGGCGGTGAACTGATTGACCGGCAGGCCGGGTCCTACGTGCTTATCAGGCGATTCTATTCGCATGATTACCGGCATGGAAGTCTTCGCCTGCGCGACGCCGCCGGGGTGACCGATATCCCCGTGTCGGCGTACACGCTGTTGGCCGAGGAGGGCACGCTCGATCTTTCCTCGATGGTCTTTCTTGATACCGAAACCACCGGTCTTGGCGGCAGCGGCGTGGTAGCCTTTTTGATCGGCTGCGGCTCGCTCCGGCCGGACGGCCTCGAGGTTCGGCAGTATCTCATCCCCGATTACGCCGACGAGTGCGCCATGCTCGAGGACCTGCTCGAGGAGTTCGGTCAGGACATGGTGGCGGTCAGCTACAACGGCGCCGCGTTTGATCTGCCGATTCTGAAGGATCGGATGATTATCAATCGCGTCGCAGGCGAGATCGAGTTTGGTCGGCATCTCGATCTGCTCCACGCTACCCGGCGATTGTTCAAGCGGCGACTGAAAGACTGCACCCTCGGCAATATAGAGCAGCGCCTGTTCGATTTCAAACGAACCGACGATATCCCCGGCTATCTCG
Organism: Calditrichota bacterium; assembly: GCA_030641085.1. Classification (GTDB taxonomy): domain Bacteria; phylum Zixibacteria; class MSB-5A5; order GN15; family FEB-12; genus DAOWIC01. The sequence goes on along the minus strand of DAOWIC010000210.1, from coordinate 1,972 downwards.
TGCCCTCGGTCTATTTCGACTGGCTGTCCGAGGAACAGCTTGACCTGATGCCGGGCGTGCTCGAACACAACCGACTCGATATTGTCAGCCTGCTCTTTCTGGCCTCGCATATCGCCCGGGTGGGGGAGAGTTGCGGCGAGGTTCTGGATCAGGTCGACGACCTCCATTCGCTGTCGCGCGTCTACGGTCGCCGCAAACAGAAAGGTCTGGTGCAAGATATTTACGAGCGCATAGACGGCATCGAGCCGGGACGGGCAGCCGATGATATCCTGCTTTATCATTCGATGAATTTCAAGCGGCTCAAGGCTGCCGACCGGGCGGTAGCGATCTGGCGGCAGTTGGCCGAGGGCGCCGGTCGTGAGGCGTATTGGGCCAATATCGAGCTGGCCAAGCATTACGAGCATGCCGAGAAAGACCCGGCCCGGGCGCGTGGCTTTGCTGTCCGGGCGGCTGAGATTTGTCCCTACGGCAATTCCCATCGCAAGCAGCTTACCCACCGCATCAATCGCCTTACCGCCGGAATAAACCGCGACTAATCACGGTTTAGCCGATTTGGGCCCTTAACTGACGGCCTTTTCGTCCGATAATACTCCATATGGAAGGCAAAACCAACGGCGACATATTCGAGCAGATTCTCAAGGACCACCATGAGCTCTCCTCGCTGCCTCAGACCCTGTCTGAGGTGATTCGGGTCATAAAGGACGAAACCTCGTCCGCCCAGGATTTGGCGACAGTTCTCAGTCGCGATCCGGCCCTGTCGGTCAAGGTACTCAGGATTGTCAACTCGCCCTTTTACGGGGTGACCCGCGAGGTCACCACCCTGACGCAGGCGGTCGTTACGATCGGCACCAGGGCGGTTTCGGCGCTGGCTCTGTCAACCTCAGTCTACGATGTCGCCGGCAAATGGAACTCGACTGTCGACCGGTTGCGGTTCTGGCGGCATTCGCTCGAGGTGGCGATAGCCTGTCGCATGATCGCCGAGGCGATGCGTTATCCGCGGCCCGAAGAGGCGTTTGTCTGCGGACTGCTGCACGATATCGGCCTGCTCGTGCTGGAGAAGTCCTTCCCGGAGAAATTCCAGAGTGTCTGGAAGCAGGTTGAGTGCGGCGAAGACCTGGTTCAGATGGAAGAAAGCGTCTGGAGCACCAACCACGCCCGGGTCGGACAGTTCCTTCTGGAACAGTGGCGGATCCCATCGGTCATTTGCGAGGCGGTGGGGCAGCACCACAACAGTTTCCCGCCCGGTGCCGATGACCCGGATTTCCAACTGGCCCAGATAGTTGCCCTGTCCGACGGCATCTCGCGCTTTCATATCAGTTCCGCGCGACCGGAAACGGCGTACGAGATTGAGGCGCGGTCAGTCCTTCAGAAAAACCTCGGCCTGCGTCACGACGCCCTGGCCCATATCGAGGAGCATCTTTTTGGGCGGCTTGTCGACGAGGCCCGTTTCCTCGAGATTGAGATCGGTTCCACCGAGGATCTCCTGGTGGAAGCGAATCGATTGATCTACGAACATTATCGCATGACCGAAGACCTGCTGAAGGAAAACAAGCAGATGCAGCAGGAGATTGCCCGGGTCAATCTCGAAAAGGCCGCTCTTGAGACACTGAAGACCATTACGGCAACCTTCAATCATTATATCAACAATGCCGCCGCCACGATCCTGGGTCGATCACAACTGGTCGAACTGTCGATCCAGAGCGGCGAGGTAGACGATCCGAGCGGCAAGACCGCCGGTGCGATGACGGTTATCATTGACAGCATCAAAACGATCCAACTGGTGCTCGACGAACTGAAGAAGCTCGACAAATTCAACACTACCGTCTACCACGACGATACCTATATCATCGATATCGAGAACAAAATCCGAGAGCGGCTGGAGCAGATACGCCAGCCGGAACCGGCCCATTAGCTTCCCCGGACCTGCCCCTTTTTCTTTTTTTTGTCGAATGGCTGAAGCGCCCGATCAGCG
>DAOWIC010000328.1 GCA_030641085.1 Calditrichota bacterium | reverse complement strand
GTATCCGCCCGCCCGATTATCAGGACACCGATCCGGAGCATCGGTTCATCAAGCTCCTCGACCGCAAGCGCCCGGGCGCGATCATCCTGGTCGGTGGCCAAAACGGATGGTACGAAGGTGCGCGCCGCGTGGTGGCCGGATTTTTCAAATGGGTTGAGGTTGTCAATGAGGGTCTGATCACCTACGGCTCACCGGACTTCCGCAAAAAGGGAACCGCCGCCGACCATCTACCCACTCTCGAGGCGATTGACAAACTCGCGATTCATCTGGCCTCGCAACTGGCCAAGCTCCATCAGGCACAGGCATGAACGACTCAGATCGACTCCGAAAGTACTACGCCGAACGCGCGCCTGAGTATGAGCAGATATATTTTCGCGATGTACCCGAGCGACGGCGCGAGTTGGCCGATGAAACCGTCCGCCTTCAGAAAATCGCTCGCGAACGCAATGTGCTCGACATCGCCTGCGGCACCGGCTACTGGACCAGCCGGATGTCCCAAACGGCGAGGTCGATTATTGCAGCCGACATTTCACCGGAGATGCTGGCCGAAGCGCGCGCCAAAGAGTATCACTGCCCGATCGATTTTGTCCGCTGCGATCTGAACCGGTTGCCGTTTGCGGAAAACTCGTTTGATCTTATCACGCTCGGCTTCTGGTTCTCGCACCAGCCCAGGCAGAGCTATGAGGCCCTGTTTGACTCGCTGATTCCCCTGTTGACCGATACGGGTTTGATCTGGATGATCGACAACAACCCGCCTGCCGAGGGTCCTGACCACGAATCGTCTGGGACCGATTCGCAGGGAAACAACCTCAAGAAGCGTAGGCTGGACAATGGCATGGAGTATATCATCCTGAAGAACTACTTCGTCGAGGACGAACTTCGGGCTATCTTCAGTCCCCGTTTCCACCTGAAGCGGCTGACTTACGGTGATTGTTACTGGTCGGCCCTACTGACCATTCGACAGTAACGCGTTGTCCAACAGGTTATTACAGGACATGACGGACGGACGCCGCAATCAACCTGATATATTGAGTAACCCCTTGCCAAATAAGGCAAATCGTGTATATTGTTTAGCTATGGTTTCCGATAATGATCGGGGAACAGTTGGTATATGTTAGACGTTAATAAATGGAACATAAATCTTCGAGGTAATTGAAAGTGAAACCTGGTATTCACCCCAAGGTTAATGACCTGGTCATAACCTGTGCATGCGGAGCCAAATATCCCAACAAATCTACCAAGAAAGAGATTAGTGTGGAAATCTGCTCCAATTGCCATCCGTTCTTCACCGGCAAGCAGAAGCTCATCGACACCGCCGGTCGCGTCGAGCGCTTCCGTCGCAAGTACAATCTGGACAAGAAAGACGAGTAGCCAAAAATAATCACGCTTTCCGGCGTCTGGTGCGTATTTCACTATAGCGCGGCCGCTGAAAACGCTTTGAGGCGTGATAGTTACATTTATGACAACATCTTTTGGAATAGGGAAGCAGATATGCCGGACTTGAATGTAGGCGGACAGGCGGTCATTGAGGGCGTCATGATGCGCTCGTCAGACAGGATCGCCACCGCGGTTCGCGTTCCCGACGGTCAGATTCTGGTCAAGACCGAAGACTACAAGTCGCTCTCGTCCCGTCACAAACTGCTCAATATCCCAATCCTGCGCGGAGCCATAACCTTTGTCGAGATGCTCATAATCGGCATCCGCACCCTCAATTTTTCCGGCGAAATAGCGATAAAGGAAGCTGAAAAAGAGGAAGCGGAAAAGAACGGCACCACGTACGAGGACAAGCCGCGCAAGGCCAACTCGATCATGCTGGCCGGCAGCGCTTTCTTCGCCATCGCGCTCGGCATCTTCATTTTCTTTTTCATCCCGCTGGCTATTTCGAGCTTCTTTAATGTCGAAAAGAACGCTGTCTGGTTCAACCTGATTGCCGGCGCGATCCGGCTGACTATGTTTGTGGCTTATATCTGGGTGCTGTCGCTTTTTAATGATTTCAAGCGCATCTTCCAGTATCACGGCGCCGAGCACAAGTCGATTTATGCCTATGAGATGAGCGATGAACTCACGCCGGAACGAGCCGCCTGCCACACGCGGCTTCACCCGCGCTGCGGCACCTCGTTTATTCTGATTGTGGCGCTCTTCGCGATTATGGCTTACGCCGTGTCGGATACGATCTATACGATTTACACCGGCCAGCCGCCGGTTCTTCTAACCCGCTTTGCGATCCACTTTTCGCTGCTGCCGTTTGTCGCCGGCGGATCATACGAGTTACTCAAGCTGTCCGGCAGAACCCGCGAAAACAAACTGACCCGGCTTCTGATCAGCCCCGGCCTCTGGCTGCAGAAGATCACCACCGATGAGCCGTCGATGGATCAGCTCGAGGTTGCCATCGCCGCCCTCGAGGCATCGCTGGGCATCACCGAATCGCGCATCACCTCGGTCCGCACGCCGGTCTCTTAGCTGCGCCCATATTGCGCTTGCTCAATTTTCAAATTTCCGTTACCATTACGAACGTTGATAAAAATCGGATTAAATCATGCTTGATTTAGTAGAAAAACTAGAAGAGAAACTCCGCGCCCTCGATGAAAAGATGGTCGACCCGGATATTGTCGGCAATCAGAAAGAGCTGATCCGCCTCAACCGTGAGCGGTGCCACCTCGAGGAGATTCTCGCCACCGGCCGCAAATACAAAACGACCCGCATCGGAATCGACGAAGCGAAGGAGATAATCGACGCCAACGAAGACGACGAACTGGTCGCCATGGCCCGCCAGGAGCTCCAGGAATATGAGGCCGCGATTGAAAATGTGGAGAAAGAGTTCAAGCTGAGACTGCTGCCGCGCGACCCCAACGACGACAAGGCCGCTATTGTGGAGGTCAGGGCCGGGACCGGCGGCGATGAGGCCGGTCTGTTTGCGGGCGACATCTTTCGCATGTACCAGAAATTCGCCGACTCGTTGCATTGGAAGCTGGAGATAATGAACTCTAACCCGACCGGGGTGGGCGGCTTCAAGGAGATCATCTTCTCCCTGACCGGCGACAACGCCTACGGCCTGATGAAATACGAATCTGGCGTACACCGCGTGCAGCGGGTACCCTCCACCGAGTCGCAAGGCCGCGTTCACACCTCCGCTGTCTCGGTTGCTGTCTTTCCCGAGGCCAAAGAGGTTGATGTCGAGATCAAAGAGAACGAGATGAAGATCGATGTCTACCGCAGTTCCGGGCCGGGCGGCCAGTCGGTTAACACCACCGACTCAGCGGTGCGCATCACGCACCTTCCCACCGGGCTGGTAGTCACCTGTCAGGATGAAAAGTCACAGATAAAGAACCGCGCCAAAGCATTGAAAGTCCTGCGGGCGCGGCTGTACAACGCCGCCATGGCCGAGCAGCAGGCGAAAATCAGCGCCGAACGCCGGTCAATGGTCTCCACCGGGGATCGTTCGGCCAAGATACGCACCTACAATTTCTCGCAGGGACGGGTGACCGATCACCGGATCGGCCTGACCCTGTACAAGCTCGAAGACATTCTCAACGGATCGCTCGGCGAGGTTATCGACAGGCTTCGCCAGCACGACCAGAAAGAACAACTGAAACTGCAATCAACCACCTGAGGCATGAAAAAATAATGAAGGTTCTGAAAATTGTCATCGCCATTATTCTGACCGTGGCCCTGCTCAAGGTCGCCTCCACCAACTCCCGCGGCCGACCCGAGCTTGTAACCGGCACCGACAACGGCTACACCTTTGAGTATACCACGGTGCCAAAGGGACTCGAATTCACCGAGGTACGTATTCCACTCATTATCACCGGCGATTTCTCCGGCGGACAGTCGCCTGTCTTTCGCTATACCACTGAGGGACAGAATGCCACGACGGATTTCCTGCTCTATGCCGCCACTCCCCTCTTGGCCACCGACAGCCTGACCGACGAATACTATACCGAAATCACCGTCGGCCAAAAGGGCAAGCGCTTCTACTATTACGTTCAAATTGTTGACTCGACCGGCGCCGCGATCGCATCCTTTACCGAACCCGACAGCGAGCCGTTCCTTTTCAAATATATCGGCGAGGTTCCGAAAATAGCTTTCTTGCTGCACATCATCATGATCTTTGCCTCGGTCTTTTTTATCAGTATCGCCAGCGTCAATTCTGTCGCGCTTGTGCGGGGTTCAACCGACACCCGGCCGGCTGCCCGGTATTTCCTGGTGGCGGCGATTTGCGCTTTTCTCGGCTGCTATCCATTCGGCATTCCGATGAACTGGTACGCCTTTGGTGTCAGTTGGGAGGGCGTCCCGTTCGGCACCGACGCCACCGACAACAAGACCCAGTTGCTTTTTGTCTATTTGCTGTTCATGGTGCTGGCGATGTGGCGCTCGGTCACCAACGGCAAGATGGGTCGTGACATTTTCACGCCGAAGGCGCTCGGATGGTTCGGCATCTTCGCCTTTGTCAACATGCTGGCAATCTACCTGATACCGCACTCGATTCAATTCTCGGCGGCGTTGACCTACTCCGTCTGCTATACATATATTGGTCTCTTTGCTCTGGTGTATCTCATCGGACTGGCCAACGTAAGAAAGACCGCCGCGCAATCCGGCTGAGTTGTTGATGACTACCAGACTAATCGAAAGCCTGCCGAAGTTTATAGCCGAAAAGGGCACGATTCTCGAAAAGGCCGGGATTGAACAGGGCCGGATCGAGGTCGAGATTATCCTCTGCTACCTGCTCGATGTCGAGCGTCTCGATCTCTACCTTCGCGGCGAACAACTGCTGAAAGAATCGCACCTGGAAAAGTTCGAGCAGATTCTTAAGCGCCGCGCCACCCGCTATCCGCTGCAGTTTATCCTCGCGGAATCCTGGTTCTACGGACGGAAGTTCTTTGTATCTCCGGCGGTGATGATCCCCACGCCCGAAACCGAGGTGCTCTGCGAGACCGCGCTCGGCTTTGTTCGCAAAAAGGACTACGCTCGACCGCGCATTGCCGATCTCGGCGTCGGCTCCGGAATAATATCGGTCACAATGGCAAAGGAACTGGCCGAATGCGATATCCTGGCGCTTGATCTCTCCGAAGAGGCCCTTGAGATCGCCCGCAGAAACGCCGCCGACCTCGGCGCGAG
>DAOWIC010000282.1 GCA_030641085.1 Calditrichota bacterium | reverse complement strand
GCTTCGCCGACCCCGCGGATATTCGAGAAGTTGGTGCCGGTGCCGGAACCGTACTTGAACAGCCGCGCTTCACGGACCCACAAATCCATAATTCCGCCGTCGTTGACCAGGTCATCGGAGACCGATTGAATAAAGCAAGCGTGCGGCTGAGGGTGCTCATAGGCGTTCTTGGCCTGGGTCAGGTTGTGGTTGTCCGGATCGACATAATAATGACCGTTGGAGACGCCACTGATACCGTAGGCCCAGTAAAGTCCGGTGTTAAACCATTGCGGCGAGTTGGGCGCGGCGATCTGGTCGGCCAGCATGTAACAAAGCTCGTTGTGGAAAACCTGAGCGTCATCCTCGCTGGCAAAGTATCCATGCTTTTCACCCCAGTGACGCCAGCATCCGGCCAGACGATTGAATACCTGACGCGCGTCGGTCTCGCCACCGGTAACAGGATTGCCATCGTCGTCAAGGCGTGGTTTTCCGTTTTCGTCGACAAGCGGGACACTCGCCTTGCGAAAATACTTCTGGGCCAGGATATCTACCGCCACCTGGGACCATGACTCGGGAACCTCTATATTCTCTACCTTGAATACCGTGGAGCCATCCGGGTTTTTTATCTCCGAACTCCGCCTGGCGAAGTTGATCCTGCTATACGGCGACTCTCCCTTGCGGGTGAAATACCGTTGAATTTGCAAGTTGTACCTCCTATGCCCAACACTATGATCGAGCGACACAATCCATTGCAGACAAAAAAGCCTGGCGCGCGATCATTTAAGCTTTTTTATATTCGATGAGTTTCTTTCCTACCCTAGGTCTGAGAGGGTGGCTTCACGAGCTAAATCCCCGCAACAAGGCCCTCAAAGCACGGGCACAATATATAGTGGTTTGAAAGACGCCACCCACAAAAAATTGTGCTTTTTTTCGGAATTTCCCTATTTCGTTGAACTACAAAACGGTACAAAATCGACGGTCTGGTCAGGAATGGCGTCGAATCTCAAAACAGGTGCGTGAGAAAAAAATCAACCCCCGTAATATATTGTTTATACGGCACTTACAGGACATGAACTTTTTACTGCTCACGCCGAAGGTCAACTTTAAATTTGTGTCGCAGGTTAATGCAATGACTATCATATTGTTACAAACAATTAAACAAGTAGCTAACATCTTATCCACGTCGGACGTGGATAACTGCTCGGTTCGGGCCTTGGTTCAGCCCGGTTGGCCGGTCTTTCAATTGCCGCACCGATGCAAAGCAGGAGCAGGCAGCATGGGGGTTTTGACTAACGCTGCCTGCCTAATGGAGGATGCGGGGGGGGGGGCTGCCGGCTGTACATGATTCTCTCTGGTTCGTCAATCCACGCTGTCATTTAAGACCTTGTACGAGCCGGCAGCTCGACGGGGGACAGTCTTTAGTTACTTATTAGTTGGATAGGTTTGCGCCCGGGATGATTCAAAAAAAGGCCACGCCCAGTAAAATAAATACCCGACTGTTGCGGTTCGCCATCTCTCACTCTTCGCACTAAAGGCTGACGCTGGCGGTAGGCGGTCTAAAATGGACCGGAAGTACCAATAAGTCCGTCTCTTGGGTGTTCTTGGTGTCTAATCCGGCGCACCCGGCCCAAAAACTCAATTTTTCCCTTGACAAAATTCGGCTCATCCCTTATTATGTTCGTGCAATCGGAAAGTGTTACTCTTTCTGTGGATTACCTAATATCGTCCGCCCAGGTAGGTGCCTCACCTTCCTGGGTTTTTTTATGGTCTATTTCCCTCTGGGCGTGCCGAATTTCTCGTTCGCTTCATCATCTGAAACTCCACGAATCGATTCCAGATACTTCTCGCCCATGCGAAAAGATTCACTTGACAGTCCGCGGAAAACAGGTTAATATCCCTCCCGTTACTTATCGAGTGAAAATGATTGTCATTTTCATGTGGTGAGACTGAGCAAAGCAACACGAATTGACACAGGAGACAATCTGATGTTAAAGCGAATGACTATTCTATTATTAGTGGCCCTCTTCGTCGTTCCATCGGTTATGGCCGACCGGAGAAAGTATGTCTGGACCTACCAATACGGCACCCTGCCCCCCGGCGCGGCCGAGCTTGAGTTCTACCAGACCTCAAAGCTGGACGAAACCGACAAGTGGGAATACCGGATCGAGATCGAACACGGTCTCACTGAGAAAGCGGACATGTCGATTTATCAGATATTCGCCCAGACCGAGGGCGAGTCGTTTAAGTGGGACGCGGTGCAGGTGCGCGGGCGCTACCGTCTGGCCGAACCGGGCGTCTTCTTTATGGACCCCCTGTTCTACCTTGAGTACAATCGCAAGATCGACCTGAAGAAGCAGAACAAGCTCGAGGCGAAGCTGATTCTGGGCAAGAACATCGACCGGCTGAATATCGCGATCAACCCGGTCTACGAGTTTTTCTGGGCGCCGGGCGATCCGATCCACGAGATCGGCCTCGATGTCGGTCTTTCGTATGAGCTGTCTCCCTCGTTTTCGATCGGAGTCGAGTCAACGTCGCGGATTGAATATATCAAGGACGCCGATACCGAGAAAGGCTCCTATTTCGGACCGACTATCTCGTTTGCGAAGGGACCGATCTTTTATACTCTCGGTGTTGCACCCGGCCTGACCGACGACAGCAACGACGCCCGGGTGCGGTTCTTAATGGGAGTTGAGCTTTGAGGCTTTCAAGGCAATTGACAGCGCTGGCGTTGGGGGCGATTCTGGCTCTGGCCCTGATCTCATGTAAAGGCGGCGCGGCCGACGAGAACCGTTCGCCGGGCGAGTCGGTCTATCGCTCGCGCTGCCAGACCTGTCACGCGTTGCCCAAGCCGGTCAAGATGTCCGACGCCGACTGGCCCGCGTTTATCCACGATCACGCCGAGCGCGCGAAGCTCTCCGCCGAGCAGATCGACCAGGTGCTCACTTACCTGATTTCCTCCAACTAATCCACATTTGGGGAGAGGCCTGCTCGGCCTCTCCCCAACTGATTATCTGATTGACTCTTATTTTCCTCTGGCTTACCTTATCTGCCAATGAATACGCCCAATAAACTAACGCTGCTGCGCATTATCATCGCTCCGGTATTCATGTATTTTTTTCTCATCGACAGCTATTACATGCGGCTGGTGGCGCTGGGGCTGTTTATCGTGGCGGCGCTGACCGACCTGGCCGACGGCTACTACGCCCGTAAGTATGGGATTATCACCGGGTTCGGCAAGTTTATGGATCCGCTGGCGGACAAGATATTGGTCTCGTCGGCACTGATTTCCTTTATCGCGCTACGCTATGTCTCGCCGTTGCCGGTCATTTTGATTGTCGGGCGCGAGTTCGCCATCACCGGTCTGAGACTTCTGGCCGCCTACCGGGGCGTGATCATTTCGCCAACCTGGTTTGCCAAGGTAAAGACATTTTTACAGTTGACCATCGTCGGCATTATTCTGGCCTATATCACATTGATTACCGGGCTGCAGCACTACCAGTCGCCATTGTTGAGCACGTTCGCATTTGACTACGAGTTCTGGTTCAACCTGGCCATGTGGTTGACCGCGGTCGTGACGCTCTGGACCGGAATCGACTACAGCATAAAGTATTTTTACATGATAAGGACTGTCCTCAAGTAGCCCGAGCTTATGAAACAACATCTGGTCAGATTTACTGCTACCGGTGCCTTTTCCGGGTATCTGAGGCCCTATTCCGGCACTTGGGGAACGATTCCGGCCTGGCTGATCGCCTACTACCTGGTGCGCGGCGACAACCTGATTCTTATTGCGATCGCGGTGGCGACGTTTTTGGTGTCGGTCTGGTCGTCGGGCGAGGCGGAACAGATTTTCGGGCACGACGCCAAGCGGATTGTTATCGACGAATGGGCGGGCATGTTTGTCACACTTCTTTTTGTCCCGTTTTCGTTGACCAACTATATTATAGCGTTTGTGGCGTTTCGCGGTTTTGACGTGGTCAAGCTCTGGCCAGCGGCGCGGTTTGAAAAGCTCCCCGGAGGCTGGGGGGTGACCATGGATGATATCGCCGCCGGTGTTCACGCCAACCTGTTCACGCAGGGCGTGATCTGGCTGCTTGGCAGCGGGCTGATTTGAGGAAGCAGGGCGAGATATGATGGACGTCGAAATAATCACTATCGGTGACGAGCTCCTGTCGGGGCACACGGTTGATACCAACGCTGCCTTCATCGCGCGGCAGTTGAACGCGATCGGCTACACGGTGCGCTACCGGTCATCGGTCGGCGACTCGCTGGAGCAGATGGAGGAAGCGTTCCAACTGGCGCTCAGGCGGGCGCGGGTGGTTATCGCCACCGGCGGACTCGGACCGACCGAAGACGACAACACCAAAAAAGCGATTGTCAAAGTTTTCAAGCGCAACCTGATTTTCCTCGAGGATGTTCTCGATGAAATCAAGGCGCGGTTTGCACGACGCGGGGTCGAGATGCCGCCGATAAATCAGAATCAGGCGCTGCTGCCGCAGGGGGCGACATATTTTCCCAATGAACACGGCTCCGCTCTGGGCATCATGATCAGCGAGAAGGGTCGGAGTTTCATCGCCCTGCCCGGAGTACCCAAAGAGATGGAACAGATCACGCGCGATAGTGTGATCCCGTATCTCAAAGGTCTCCGAGCCGGAAAAGCGATCGAAGTGATCACCCTGCGCACGACCGGTGTCGGCGAATCGAAACTGACCGAATTTATCGCTCCCGGCCTTAAACCGGACAGCGGCGTTAAGCTGGCTTACCTGCCTACCTACGGCGGGGTTGACCTGCGCGTTACGGCCGTTGACGACAACGCCGATGGTGCCCGGGCAAAAGCGAACGACCTGGTCCGGCACCTGGAGGCGACGGTCGGCAAGTATCTCTTCGGTCGCAACGAAGATACGCTGGAGGCAGTGGTCGGGCAGCTCCTGAAGGACAACGATCTGACCGTGTCGGTGGCCGAATCATGCACCGCCGGTCAACTGGGCAACCTGATTACGGCCGAATCCGGCGCCAGCGATTATTTCCTCGGCGGCATTATATCGTATTCGAACGAAGCGAAGACCAACTTGCTGGACGTGGATTCCGCGATTATCGAGGAACATGGCGCGGTCAGCGAGGAGTGCGCGATCGCTATGGCCGAAGGCTGCCGCAAAAAATTCGGTTCGAGCTACGCCATTTCGGTCACCGGTATCGCCGGACCATCGGGCGGCACCGATGAAAAGCCGGTAGGAACGACCTGGATCGGGCTGTCATCGTCGCACGCAAAATATGCAAAGAAGTTCGCTTACGGCACCAACCGCAAT
>DAOWIC010000330.1 GCA_030641085.1 Calditrichota bacterium | reverse complement strand
GTTGGATATTGAACCGGACTCCCTTGCCGATACCGTCGGAATGAGCCGTGACCTGACCGCCGTGCGCCTTGATAATCTCGCGGCAGAGGTACAGACCGAGGCCGCTCCCGGATGCCTGGCGGTTGATCTCCGCCCCGACCCGGTAGAACCGGTTAAAAATGCGCGAGCGGTCGGCTTTTATCAGACCGATACCGTTATCGGAGAAATTGAGGTAAATAAGCGTGTCCTTCTCGAACAAATCAACCTCAACCTCAATCCTGTCTTTGTCGTTGTACTTGACGCTGTTTTCGAGGATAGCGTCTATCGCCCGCCCCAGGGCGGCCGGATCACCATAGCATTCAACCTCCGCATCAAAACGCCCCCGCCGCACAGTGATCGGTTTACCGGCCGGGTATTTCTCGAGTTTGTCCAGTCGCTGCCGAAGTTTATCGCTGAGATTGAAGCTCTGCGGGTTGAGTCGGTATCCGCTTCGTTCAAACCGGCCCGCGTCGAGAACATTTTCGACCAGCCGCCCGAGTCGATTGGCGTCCTCCTTGAGATTGGGAATGATCTTCTCTTTTTTCTCGGGGGCTATTTTGGATGATTCCAGCGAGTCGAGGTATATCTTCATCGACGCCAGCGGCGTTTTCAATTCATGAGTCACCGCCATCAGGAAATTCTGCTGGTGGAATTTGAGATCTTCGGTTCTGATCAGGGTCCGGTAGATCAAGTATGCTCCCAGCGCGACCAGCGCCAGGAAAAACAGTCCTTCCATGCCGACCATAACCTGACGTCGAATCTCCTGCTGGTGCAGTAGCTCGACAAAGCTTTCATCGGCGCCCAACTTCTGGGCCAGCTTCACCTTCTCGTCCACAAGGCGGGCCATAAATATAATCCACCAGGTGAACTGGGCGATCAATACCACCGTCAGTGAGATAAAAAGCACCAGCGCCGCCCGGGGAGTTATGTTCAGTCTTGGCATCAGAAATCCTCTGCGATCATTTTAACCAATCTAATAGAATCGGTCCATCATAGCAAAGGCAAACAGTGGCGCCCGGTAACGGGCCGGTTCCCCATCATTGGGAATAAAAAAGCCGGCCCGAGCTTGCAGCCCGTGACCGGCATTGGGGTCTTTGACCGTGGTCTTGAGCGATCAGGCCTGGACCAGCTCGAGCGGGGCCGGTTCGGTCTTATCGGCGTCAAGCTCCTCCTGGGAGATGCTCTCGCCGTTCATGAGCTTACCGGCGGTCATGATCAACTTGTCCAGATTCAGCTTGGTGATGTGAGCATCCGCTTTGAGAAAGGCCGCGCGCGCCTTCATGCCAATATCGCCGATGGAGGAATATATGATAACCGGCGTATCCGGCTGCTGTGACTGACGAATACGCAAAGTCACCGCCAGACCATCCATCTGAGGCATCTCGACATCGCAGATGACCAGGTCGAAATCAGCCTGCTGGAACAGCTCCCACGCCTGCGCACCGTCGCTGGCCTGCTGCACCTCGCAGCCAAGTTCCAGCATTTCGTTGACCAGCATGGCTCGAACCGCTGGCGAATCTTCCGCCACAAGGATTTTCTTGCGCGAAAAATCGACTTCGGTGTTTCTTACGGCGCTACGATCGGATCGAATGTGCGGGCAGAGATCGAGCAGGATCGTTTCATAATCGAGAAGCAATACCATGCGCTCCTCGGTCGGCTTCACGATTCCGATCACATAGCGCTGATCGATATTGGAAAAGACGCTCTGCGCGTCGATAACATCTTCCCACTGGAAATGGCAAATCCAGTCGATCCGGTCTACCCAGAAGCCGGTGAGCAGGCCGAAAAACTCGGTAACGACAATTTTCTCCCGTCGGGTTGTATCGTCGGCCACGCCGAGAAAGCCCGCCAGGTCAACCACCGGGATCAACCGGCCCATATCCTCAAACATGCCGACAACGGCCGAGTGCGACTCGGGCACGCTGGTGAACGTCTTCACACCGGAGACGATCTTGTTCACCTTGAGGATGTTAATGCCGAACAACATGTTGGTGGTTCGATATTCGAGAACCCGCAGCTCATTGGAGCCTGATTTCAAGTACGACTCAGCATCCAGTTTCATACTCATTACGTCACTCCTCGGCTTTTTTTAGTCTAATCGAAAAGACGGCCCCCCCCTGCGGGTGGTCGTCGGCGACAATAGTGCCGCCCATGGCGGTGGCGGCCAGCCTGCAAAAATACAAGCCCAGGCCAACACCTCGATGCCGTCCCTGGCCGCGCAACCTGATCTGGCCGTATTTCTCGAAAAGCAATTCCGGGTCGGCCTCCTTCAGCCCGGGACCGGAGTCTTTTATATGGATAAACAATGACTCCCGGCCGACTTCGGTGTAGACGGCAATAGTCCCACCCGAGGGCGTGTGTCGCACGGCATTGAACAGGAGGTTGTCGATCATTCGTTTCAAGAGCTTTTGATCCGCCCTGACGGGACTGCTATCGGCCTTGTCGATGTAGGTCATCTTCAAATCCGACTCGATTGCGGATGCCTTCGCCAGGAGTATCGCTTCTTCGATTATCGGCGCTGGTTGAAGCGTTTCCATCGAGGCCGTAAGACCCGCCTCACCCGCCCGGGCCACGGCCATGATGTCGTAGATTATCGACTCGGCTCGTTCGACGGCGATCTGAGACGAGGCGACCAGTTGCCGGTGGAGTTCTTTGCCCAGATCAAGCTTTCCTTCGTTGAGCAACCGCAGTACGTACTTTATCGACACCAGGGGCGATTCAATATCATGAACAAGGATCGAGAAAGTTTCCAGCCAATTGGCTGATTCTGATTGAACTTGATCGGTGTCGGCGACAGGTGTGCCAATCGCATTTTTATCGGTCGTATTCATCTAGCTGCATACGTCGGAAGAAATTCGTGTATTCTCCGAATCGCTCCACTTTTGTCTCGAACTGTCACCCACTTGATAGTATCGGCTGATTTCGGCAGAAGATTAGCTCTCCTGGTCGATTAACGGGACTGGCGAATCAATAATGGACAGAGCAGAATCTAAACGCCTAATCGGCCGTGCGCCTATTCGGCTGTCTGGTGTGATTGGGAGCGTTGAAGCTCGACGCGATTGAGGCGGAGGGAATTGCTGACGACAAACAGCGATGAAACCGACATGGCGGCCGCCGCGATCATCGGCGAGAGGGTCCAGCCAGTGACCGGATAGAACAGACCGGCCGCAACCGGTATGGCCAGCATATTATAGAAAAAAGCCCAGAACAGGTTCTGGCGGATGATTTTCATCGTCTGCCGGGAAATATCGAACATCTTCACAACATTGGTCAGATCGGTCCGCACCAGCACCACATCGGCCGCTTCCATGGCGACATCGGTACCGCTTCCGACCGCCACGCCGACATTGGCCGCGGCCAGCGCAGGGGCGTCGTTGATACCGTCACCAATCATGGCTACATTGTGACCCGCTTTGCGAAAAGAGTCGACGATCATCTTTTTCTGGGCCGGCACCACCTCCGCCTCACAGTGATCGATACCGATTGTCTCGGCTACGCCGCTCGATGTTGTGCGGCTGTCCCCGGAGACCATGGCGGTCTTGTCGATGTGTGTCCTCAACTCGGTGACAACTTCCTTCGCGTCGCTACGCACCCGGTCGGCCAGAGCGATCAGACCGGCCACCTGGCCGTCGATAGCGACATAAACAACCGTCCGGCCCTTTGCCTCTTCGTTACCGGCGATCATCAGCGCCTGGCCAAAGCTGACCTTCTCTTTTTCCATCAGGGCACGGTTGCCGATCACCACCCGACGGCCGTCACACTCGGCTTTCAGCCCGATTCCCGGCAACGCCTCGACCTCCCGGACAACGGCCCGGTCTATCTGCTCCGCCCTCATGTGTTCGACAATCGCCTTCGCCAGCGGATGTTCCGACTGAAGTTCGGCGGATCCAACCACCCGAATCAGGTTGCGTTCCGACATCGACTCAAACGTCCGAACTGCGACCACCTCCGGCCGGCCGTAGGTAAGCGTACCGGTCTTGTCAAAAACGACTGTATCGATTTTGGTGATCGCCTCGAGTACATCGCCGCCGCGCACGATAATACCCTCCCGGGCGGCCCGCCCGGTACCGGCTAAAATAGCGGTCGGCGTGGCCAGTCCCAGCGAACAGGGGCAGGCGATAATCAGCACCGATATGACGCTCCTGATCATCATCGGGCTGGACGGATCGAAATAGTACCATAGGGCAAACGTTACC
>DAOWIC010000014.1 GCA_030641085.1 Calditrichota bacterium | reverse complement strand
CCCGCATCCCCGTCCCCACGTTCGTGGGGCAGGCGGTCAGGTAGCCGAAATCGGGATCATAGTCATACTCGAGAAAGCGGCCGATCTCGGATTCGTATTTCATCGCCAGATCGAATGCTCCCCGCGGGTCAAGGCCGGACGACAGCGCCTGGATGCGCAGGTGGTCCTCCTCGTTGATCATTATTGACACCTGCTCGTTGTGGTTGATAAAGAGCGCTTTCGATGAATCACTGCCAAGAAAAGTGGGTGAAATCAGATGCCGTTCGATGAGGAAATCCTTGTCGAGGTTACTGATCTCACTCGCCTTGTGGTAGGTGCCGTTGCTGAGCACTTCCGAGCGCGTCTGGCTCGAATCAAAGTAACTTACAATGCGCTCCCGGGTGTCGCTGTCGGCTGATTCGGGATAGCTGCAGCCGGCGATATTACGTGCCAGCCGGGCACGGGTGGAGAGGACAACCAGTGATTCATTGCCTTTGCCGGATAACCAGGCCGCCGGAGATTTTGCCATTTCCTCAAACATAGCACTCACTTGTCGACCTCCACCTTGTTATCCGACTGATTCTCTTTTAACGACTTCAACTTGTCGCGAATCTCCGCGGCCCGCTCGAAATCTTCGGCTTCAATCGCCTTTTTCAATTCCTGCTCCAGCCGTTCTTCTTCTTTGATCGCACTGGACACGCCGGAATCTTCGGTTACCGTTGTCTGGGGCGTTTTGCCGCGGTGCAGCGACGCGCCCTGGATCTTGCGCATGATCGGCTCGAGGCGGTTGCGGAAGGTGTTGTAGCACTGTCCGCAGCCGAAGCGACCCTGCCGCGTGAATTTGTCAAAGGTCAGACCGCACTCGGGACAGGTCAGGTCCTCCGCGGATGTCATGCCGTCAATTCCCGGAAGTTCCGCGGCGAGACCGGAAAGTATCTCCGCGAGCGGGAACGGCATATTGTCCAGGGGAGAGTGAAAGCCCCGGGCGGCGGCGCACTCCTTGCACAGCGACAGAGACATCTTCTCGTTGTTGACAACCTGGGTAAGATGAACCTGCGCCTCTCGTTTTTTACAGTCCTGGCAAAGCATATATCGACACCTTTTCTAAACCTTTTCGCCTAACACGCCATGTTTTATCTCAAGAATTCGGTCGCACTTTCCGGCCAGTTCATTGTTGTGCGTGGCAATCAAAAATGTAGTCCCGTTCTCGTCATTGAGCTGGAAGATAAGATCGTGAAGCCTGCGTCCGGTCTCCGTATCCAAATTGCCTGAGGGTTCGTCTGCAAGCACGATGTCCGGATCATTGGCCAGAGCGCGGGCAACTGCCACACGTTGTTGTTCACCGCCTGAAAGCTGTCTCGGACGATGGCCGGCTCTATTAGTTAAACCAACCTGCTCCATCAGTAGTTCCCCTCGCTCGCGAGCTTGGTGCCGGCTGTTCCCGGCCACCAAAAGCGGCATCATCACATTCTCCAGGGCGCTGAAATCCTCCAGCAGGTAATGAAACTGAAAAACGAATCCGACATGATCGTTGCGAAACCGCGCCAGCGATTTTTCCGACTGCTCACCGAGATTGACATCGCCGATCCGAACCGATCCAACTGTCGGCCGGTCGAGACCGCCCAACAGGTGCAAAAGGGTCGACTTGCCGACGCCACTGGCTCCGGTCACCGCTGAGATTTCGCTGCGATTCATGGTCAGATTGATGCCTTTCAATACCTGCACGGTTCCCTCGGCAATACGGAAATCCCGATGTATATCTATGGCCGATAGGATATTACTACTTCCCATGTTCATCTAATTCTACCCGCGGGACCGGTCAATGTCCCACATAATCGACACTATTGTTATTTTCGCCAATTTCTGCCAAAATCTTAGCTAAGTGGCTCCTTTTCAGCCGTCTATTCCCGCAAAACGTCAATTACCGCTACCCGTGCCGCCTGCCACGCCGGATACAAAGCCGCCAGAAAGCAGATGACAAAAGTAGTTGCGCCCGCCACAAGAAAATCTAACAGGTGAGTCTCCACCGGTAAATAACTTATGAAATAAATATCCGGCGGCAGACTGACCAGTTTATACTCGTTTTGCAGCCACGCGGCCACCAAAGCCAGCAGCCAACCCCCAATAACCCCTATAAGGCCGATTGTCAATCCCTTGAGAATGAAAATCTTGCGTATCGAGCCGGGAGTGGAGCCGATAGTCTTCAATATCCCGATCTCGGACCGCTTTTCCATAATAAGCATTACCAGGGTCGAAATAATCGAGAACGCCGCCACCAGGACAATCAGGGTAAAGCCTACAAAAAGAGCCAGCTTTTCGATTGCGATCCAGGTGAAGAGGTTCTTGTGCAGCACGTTCCACGGGACAACATCGTATTTAAGGCCGAGAGCCGTGTCAATTGTTGACGTCATGTCGGCGGCGGCGTAGATGTCGGCAAGTTTGAGATGGACGCCTGTGACAGTGTTGCCGGTCTTAAACAGTTTCTGCGCCGACTCCAGCGAGATATAAACCATCTGGGCGTCGAACTCAAACAGGCCGGTCTCGAAAATCCCGGAGACATAAAATTTCGCCACCCGTGGGCGGGCGCGTTTTTGCAGGTCCTCGCCTTTGAGCGAATACAGCACGACCGACTCACCGAGAAACACTCCCAGTTGATCGGCCAGGTTGGAACCCATCAGCATCCCCGGGATAGTGTCATCGGCGACAATGATCGGCTCGCAGGAATAGTCACCCACCTTGAGATCGCGCTCGACATTCGAGGTCTTCCGTTCGCGTTCCAGATCGATACCGCGGACAATAACGCCGTCACCGGCCGAGGTGGATGATATCGCCGCCTTGTAGTAAATAAAAGGCGAGGCAGCCAGCACGCCATCGATAGCCTCCACCCGGTCAACCAGTTCGTAGTAATCGGTAAACTCCGAGCCGTAAGGGGGGAAGATCGTGATATGCGAGGTGGTGCCTAGCAGCCGGGAGCGAATCTCCGACTCGAAACCGTTGTGCATGGAGATCACAAAGCAGACTACGCCGACTCCGAGGATGACCCCGGCGATTGTAATCCAGGTGGCCACCGAGGTGAACATTTTGCCCGAGTGCAGGTATCTTCGGGCGATAAAAGTCTCAAAACCCATGCATTCATTATACCACGTTAAATCTATCTAAAGCAACGATATTCGGGAATTTGCCCGGCGCAAACGATGCGCTGTGATGCGCAGAATCGCCGACAGTCCGGTGCGGGTGCCGCCTCGCCCGCAATCTTTAAAATTGACACCGATTTTGTGCCCCGCTATTATTGAATCGTAAATCATCTACCAATCAAAGAGAGAGTATTCCGGATGGCTGCGGTGGAAATTCGGAACATGGAAAAAGTGGATGAATACTTCATCGGCACCTGCACCCACGAAGACGAATCAGATGAAATAGACGCCTGCGGATGGCGGCGAACCGCCTGGCTGCGGGTCATGTCCGATGAGGGCGTTCGCGTCAAGGTGGCCCTTGCCAACGGTGAACGAGTCGGGTTCCTCTACGCCATGCCGATTGAAATCGCCCCCTGGGGGCCGATCGGGTCCGACCTGCTGGTAGTGCCCTGCCTCTATGTCAAGAAGGAGGCCGAAGGCGAGGGTGTGGGCGAGGCGCTGATGAAGGAGGCGGAGGAAGAGGCGCGACGTCAGGGCAAGAAGGGGGTTGCTACCATCGGCTACCACGGTGATTTCTGGTTTATGCCGGCCGGATTTTTCGAGAAGTGTGGCTACACGGTTGCGGCACGCGAGGAAGACACGGCCATCATGTGGAAGACTTTCGATCAGTCCGCCAAGCCGCCCCGGTTTCTGATCCCGGCCTATGCCTACAAGCCGGTGCCGGGAAAAGTAGTTGTCGATCTCTTCTGGCACCCGTTCTGCGCCACGGTCGATATCGAGGCCCAGCGGGTGCGGGAGGTGGCCGAGGAGTTCGGCGATCAGGTTATTTTAAACGATTACTGCACCGAGGATCGGGAGACGCTCCTTGAATGTCAGACAGCGCGCGCCATATTTGTCAACGGTAAGGTGATCGGATGGGGACATGAGGCGCCCCGTGACGGCATCCGGGAGGCGATTGACAAGGCGTTGAGAGAACTGTAGCCGATCCTGTGCCATTTAATCATCTGGTCGGGGGATAGCTATGCAGACGGTATCCTTGAGACCTGCGACTGACGACGACTGCGAATTTCTGTATTCTCTCACCCGCGAGACACTGCACCAGTACGTAGTGGAGACCTGGGGAGCCTGGGACGAAGCGTACCAGCGCGGGCATTTCGAAAACAAGTTTGACAAGGAACGGATGCGAGTGATTCAGTGCGGCAGTGTCGATGTCGGTCTGCTCTGTCTGGAGCGTTCGGCCAAAGAGATATTTATTGTCGAAATTGAGATTCTGCCCGGGTATCAGGGTCAGGGGATAGGCACCTCGGTCTTAAGCGACATTATCGCCGAGGCGGAGTCGGCCGGTCTTCCGGTCAGGCTTCAGGTGCTCAGGGTGAATCCGGCCCGCCGGTTATACGAACGGCTGGGTTTTCGGGTCTTTGACGAAAGCCAGACCCATTTTCAGATGCGCAGGGAGTTATAACGCCCGGGTTTTTTCAAGCAGTCTTTTCAGCGAGCCGGATTCGGCTTCGACGCTCTCGGGGCCGCGACTGATAACATACCGGAATCTCTTACCGTTGGACAGGTAGTCGGCAAGCAGTCGCTCCAGGTCGCTGCTGGTCTCGGCTGCTTCGCTGATTCTTTTCAGGCTTTCATCGAGCAGCCGGTTGAGTTCTCTCTCGCTGGACGTCATATTAGCCTTATCGGCAGCGCCGAACATAAACCTTAAAATCCATTTAAGACTCTGTTCAATTGTTCAGATTCTGCGCTGAATCCTATTGCAGCAGCTTTGCGATCTCCTCCGCGGAGGGAACACTGCCGGACAGCTTGACCTGACCGTCCACCACCAGGGCAGGGGTCAGCATAACGCCGAACGATAGAATCTGCTGGATATCGGTCACCTTCTCAAGTTCGTACTGAAGACCGGCTGAATCGGCCGCTTTTTTTGTCTGCTGTGCAAGCTTTTCGCACTTGGCGCAGCCGGTCCCGAGAATCTGTATCTTTTTCATATCAGTCTCCGCTAAAATAATGTTCCGTATATAAGGCCGGTTATCGTGGCCATGACCACCACCAGCACCAGAAAGATAAGCGTCTTTTTCATTCCGATAACACTTCTGATCACGAGGATACTCGGCAGTGAAAGCGCCGGACCGGACAATAGCAGCGCCAGCGCCGGACCCTTGCCCATGCCGTTGCCGAGCAGGCCCTCCAGAATCGGCACCTCGGTCAGGGTGGCGAAATACATGAATGCTCCGGCGACCGAGGCAAAAAGATTGGCGCCGATCGAATTGCCGCCGACCAGACCGGCGATCCATTGCGACGGAATCAGGCCCTCTTGACCCGGCCGTCCGAGCAGCACGCCCGCAATCAGAACCCCGATCAACAACAGCGGCAGAATCTGTTTGGCAAAGCCCCAGGATTGATCGAGCCACTCCCGGTTCTCCGAGTTGCCCCCGGCCAGCAGCACCGAAAGCCCGAGCGCGCCAGCCGTAAAGGCTAATCTCGGTTCGGCAGGAACCACTGCCGCCAGCAATCCGGTTACCACACCGGCGGCGACAACTTTCCACCAGGTCAAACCGAACCAGCCGACAAGAATCAGCCCCAGAGCTGCGCCCATAAACGACGTGACAATCCACTTGGCCGAGTAGATAGCGTGCCACAAACCGGCTGTTTCGGCCGGGCGGCCCCAGTTGGCAAAAACGAGAATCGCGATCAGGGCGGCAAAGAAAGTCGCCGTCTTCCACAATGGCCGCACTTCGCCCTCGTCCGGCAGCGCCGCGGGGGTGGCGGCTTTTTCTTTCTCCTCGTTGCGGAAGAAAAGGTGCATCAGCAGACCGATAACAATGCTGAAGACCACCGCGCCCACCGCGCGAGCGACACCCAGTTCGATCCCGAGAACGCGCGCGGTTAGAATGATTGCCAGAACATTAATTGCCGGACCGGCATACAAAAAGGCAGTGGCGGGGCCAAGCCCGGCGCCCATCCGGTGAATCCCGGCAAACAACGGCAATACCGTGCATGAACAGACCGCCAGGATCGACCCCGATACCGAGGCGACACCGTAAGCCAGCACCTTGTTTGCACCGGCGCCGAGATATTTCATCACCGAGGCCTGGCTGACAAAAACACCGATCGCCCCGGCGATAAAAAAGGCAGGCACCAGGCAAAGCAGAACATGCTCGCGCGCGTACCATTTGACCAGGTGCAGCGCCTCCGACAGGGCGTTGTCAAAACGAAGGTTGCCTACCGGCAGGTAAAAAAGGACAACAAAAACAGCGCTTATAACACTCAGCGATTTCCATTCGGATTTTAAACTCATTTTATTTTTAACTCCACCAGGGAAAGGTACTGGCGGGCGTTCGCCTGCAGAACCGATTCGATACAACCAAAAAAATTAGGGATACAGCGCACTACCAGGCTGTAGTAAACCTGCGAACCGCGTTTTTCGTCGCGGATAATGCCGACATTCTTCAATGTCGCCAGGTGCTTCGACACGGTCGACATGTCCGAGCCGACCATCTCGGTTAGCTCGGCCACACAGCGCTCCTGTCGTGAAAGCTCATCCACAATCATCAACCGGCTGGGATGGGCCAGCGCCTTGAGCACTCTGGCCCGCGCATCGTACTGGTCTTTGAGCTTCTGATTCATTTTTATTTCCTCAAGCACTTGCTTATTTGGTAATATCGCCAAGTGACGATATAAGTCAAGTCTTTTTTTAAGCTTGTTCGGGGATGATGCTTGATGCAAAATTCAGGTATTCCGGCGTGACAGATGAACTGGGGCGTGTCGCGGGTTTTATGGGGAGGAGAAAATCGGGAGGTGTCCGGGATGAATTACACTTATCGGACTGATTTGTACAAGACAGTGCTCTATATCCTGCTTTTTACGGTGGCGATGGCGTATGTTGAGTCGGCGCTGGTAGTTGTCCTTCGCGAGTTGTTCTATCCCACCGGTTTTGAATTTCCCCTGAAAGATATACCGAGTTGGATGATGCTTATGGAAGCGGGCCGTGAACTGGCCACGATCTTGATGCTGATCGTCGTGGCGGCGCTGGCGGCTCGCCGATTCTGGCGAAGGTTCGGCTTCTTCCTTCTCATGTTTGGCGTGTGGGATATCTTCTATTATAGCTGGCTGAAGCTTCTTATCGGCTGGCCGACATCCTGGACCGACTGGGACCTGTTTTTTTTGATCCCGGTCCCGTGGGTCGGCCCGGTGATCGCGCCGATCACCGTATCAATCGTAATGATCGTTGTCGGAACGTCGATAATCAGCCTGTTTCACGCCAAGCTTGAATTCAGGCCGACCAGATTCTCCTGGATCATGGCCATGGCAGCGACCGCCGCCATACTTTATTCCTTCATGGCTGACTATGAGTTGATCTTGCGGCAGGAAGAACCGCGGGGCTACAATTATGTCCTTCTCGGGATAGGGCTGCTTCTTTACCTGATAGGCTATATTCATGCCTACCGGCGGGCGGCTGCGTAGCTGATAGTCAGCTATTCATCCATTCCCAGTAATGAAGTCATGAGCATGCCTTCATCGATGACCCAGGTGTCTTGATCTGTTCTAACGCAGGTCAGGGAGTCGGTTCGATCCGGAACACCGGTGTATTTTGTCGTCATGATCTTGAAGTAGACCAGGGCCTCGTCATTGTCCAGCCGTGAGCCGGTGACCTCCACTTTGAGGCCGGACGATTCGACTTTGGCGACGACCGTCTTCATGACCATCTCGGTGGCCATCTGAACCAGTCGATTCTGGTCGTCGGCCTCGGGATGATTGGTATAACGCGAGGCTTCAATCACCTCGCCCTGCAGCATATGAGCGAAGTACTTCTGCACCACCGCCTCGGCTTGGGGCACACTGCTCTGCCCGCAGCCGCTTATAGCGGTCATAGCTGCCAGTATTAGAAGAATCAGAATATGTTTCGACACAAGGCCTCCGTTTGATCGATGTCGTCAACGATTTCGCTCAACCTACGTTGCTGGGGGCAGGATGTCAACCCGATGTTACCGCTCCGGGCGGCTACCCTTTGGCGACGCCGACCGGCACCAGCCGTACCACTTTGCTTGCGATCCCGGCGCGGTTGGATATATCCACTACGGCGTCGATATCCTTGTACGCCCCCGGCGCTTCTTCGGAGACGACCTTGCGGCTTTTGGCCTGGATGTAGATATTCTTCGCCTTCAGTTCGTTGAATACCGTCTCGGTCGGGTGTCTTTTACGGGCCGCCGTTCGAGAAAGCTGCCGTCCGGCTCCGTGGCAGGAGGAGCCGAAAGTCTCGCGCATTGCCTTCTCGGTTCCGGCCAGCAGGTAGCTGGCGGTGCCCATGTCGCCGGGGATCAGGACCGGCTGGCCGACCGCACGATACTTCGCCGGGATGTGCGGATTCCCCGGACCGAACGCGCGCGTGGCGCCCTTGCGGTGCACGACAAGGCGGCGTGTCCGACCCTCGTATTCATGTTCCTCGATTTTGGCTATATTGTGCGCGATGTCATAGATCTGGTGCAGGCCCATATCATGCGCCGAGCGTTTCATCACCTGCTCGAATGATTCGCGCACCCAGTGGAGAATCATCTGGCGATTGGCCCAGGCGAAGTTGGCGCCACAGTTCATGGCGGCAAAATATTGCCGGCCCTCTTCGCTGGAGGCGGGAGCACAGGACAGCTCGCGGTCGATTAAGGGGATGTTGTATTTGCGGTTCGCGCGGCGCATTACTTCCAGGTAGTCGGTGCATATCTGGTGGCCGCAGCCACGGGAACCGGTGTGGATCATGATGACAATCTGGTCACGGCCGGTTATGCCATATGCGCGCGCTTTCGCTTCATCGTAAATCTCGTCCACACGCTGGATCTCGAGGAAGTGATTCCCCGCCCCGAGTGTGCCCAACTGGCCGGCTCCCCGTTTGCGAGCGGTATCGCTGACAGTCGAGGCGTCGGCGCCCTCAATGCCGCCCTCTTCCTCGGTTACCTCGAGATCATCCGGCCAGCCGTAGCCGTTTTCGACTGCCCAGCGAGCGCCTTTTTCGAGCACCCGGGTTAGATCGCTGTGGGAGAGGCGGATCTTTCCCTGCGAGCCGACGCCGCAGGGGACGTTGGCGAAGATGGCATTGATCAGCCGGTCAATCCTATCCTTAACATCGCCAAAATGCAGATCGGAGCGAAGCATGCGTACGCCGCAGTTGATGTCGTAGCCGACCCCGCCGGGGGAGATGATGCCCTCATCGGTATCAAACGCCGCGACGCCGCCGATGGCGAAACCGTAGCCGTGATGGATATCCGGCATGGCTATTGAGTTGCCGACAATACCCGGGAGGGTAGCGACATTGGCCACCTGCTCCGGGGAATCATCGCTTCGGATAGCTTCGATCATCCGATCATCGGCGTAGATTAATCCCGGGACGTTCATCTTAAGTCCGTGCTGCGCCATGATGCCGCTCTGGTATGAGACCGGTATCCGATAGCGGCAGTCGTCAACTTTTTCCAGTTTTCCCTTAAAGGCCATATCTGTACCCCGAGGTTAGCGGTTTCGGTACGAACCCACTGTCACTGTTATACGTCAAACAATACCTGGACATAGCTGCCCGTGCGGCCTTCGCCGTCATATATCTCCATCATGTGATACGAGACCCCTTTGACATGATGTCCGTGGCAGTGCTTTTCCGAATCGAAATTCTCTGCCCGGCCGGTCGCGGTCAATCGGTAATCACCGGTAAAACGGACCGTG
>DAOWIC010000006.1 GCA_030641085.1 Calditrichota bacterium | reverse complement strand
CGGAAAACTATGTCAAAACGATCAAAGTGGCGCACAAGTTGATCAATCGCCTCGATATGGCCGGTTTCAACACCCGCATACTTGATATCGGCGGCGGATTCCCGGTCGAATACGCCGAGCCGGTCCCGCCGATCGACGAGTTTTGCGCCCCGATCGGCGTCGCACTCGACAAGCACATTCGACCCGGCATCCGGGTCGTCAGTGAACCGGGCCGTTTCATAGCCGCCACCCCGGTCACCCTGATTTGCTCGGTGGTCGGCAAGTCATGTCGCGACGGCAAGCTGTGGTATTATCTGGATGACGGGCTTTATTCCACGTTTTCCGGTATTGTCTATGACCAGTGCCAGTATCCGGTCGTGACCAATCGGACCGGCCATGAGAAGTTGTCGGTGCTGGCGGGACCGACCTGTGATTCATTTGATGTAATGTACGACGGGCTGATGATTCCCGAGCATGAAGTCGGCGATAAAATGTTGTTCATGTCGACCGGTGCCTACTGCGCCGTCTCCGGCTCCAACTTCAATGCTCTCAAACGGCCCGATTACCTGGTAATCGATTGACAAGGGAGGCAGAATGGGTAATCCTGGTAAAGTTGAAAAGACCTATATTTCGGAGGAAGGCATGCAGGACCTCTGGAATGTCTGGTACAAGGAACTGCATAACGACCGGTCTGGACTGACTATCAAAATCAATCGCATTATCGAGTCGAAGCAGTCGGAGTATCAGCGGATCGACGTTATCGACAGCGATGATTTCGGCAAGCTGCTGGTGCTGTACGGTTCGTTGATGGTGTGCGATAACGACAACAACGCCTACAACGAGATGATTACCCATGTGCCCCTGTTTTCGCATCCTGCGCCGGATGAAGTGCTTATTATCGGCGGCGGTGACTGCGGGGCGCTGACCGAGGTAATGAAGCACCCCGAGGTTAAAAAGTGTACCATGTGCGAACTCGACCGCATGGTGGTCGAGACCGCCCAGAAGCATTTCCCCTACCTGACCACCGGATTGGTCGACCCGCGCGCGAACCTGATCTTTCAGGACGGCAAAAAATTCATCGAACTGGGCGGCGAAAAATACGACCTGATCATACTCGATCTGTCCGATCCGGTCGGACCGGCGGCCGACCTTTTCCAGCGTGAGTTCTACGAGAAGGTTTACGACTGCCTCAAAGATGACGGTATCCTGGTGGCGCAAACAGAATCGCCGTTCTACAACAAGCGCACGGTGCGGGCAATCCACAAGAATCTGAACGAACTGTTTCCGATTGCCCGAATGTACACCTGCCACATGCCAATCTATCCGTCGGCACTCTGGTCTTTCGGATTCGGCAGTAAAAAGTACGACCCGATCGCTGATTTTGACCAGCAGCGGTGTGACAAACTGAATCTCGACACGCGCTACTACAACGCCGAGGTTCACAAGGGCGCCTTTGCCCTGCCACAATTCATCAAAGAACTGCTGCCGGGTCAAGAGCCGTAAGAGCCTGTCGGCGTAATCGGTGGAGCAGCGGTATGAAACCGATTCTTATTGCCCAGAACTGCCCGGCCGAAACCGCCGGGACAATCATCGAATATCTAAAGATCCGTGACCTGCCATATCGGATCGTCCACACCTACAAGAATGAGGCGCTGTCTGATCTGGATGAGATCGAGGCAGTGATCAATCTCGGTTGCCCTATATCGGTTGCGGACTATCATGAACATGAGTATCTGAAGAAGCTGTACGGCATGGTCTGTGAGGTTGTCAGGCTTGACAAACCGTATCTCGGTATCTGTTTCGGGGGTCAAATTCTCGCCAGGGCACTGGGCGCGAAAGTCGGCCCGAACAAAGTCAGGGAGATTGGCACCTACCGTGTCAGCCTGACCGACGCCGCCCTCAATGACCCGCTCTTTGCCAACTTCGCCCGCGACTTTCCGGTTTTCCACTGGCACGCCGACACTTTCCAGGTGCCGTTCGGGGCGCAGCATCTGGCCGAAGGCGCCGACTGCCGCAACCAGGCCTTCCGCAAAGGCAACGCGGTGGCCCTGCAGTTTCATCTCGAGGTCGATCCGAAAGAAGTACCACTCTGGTGTGACCTGTACCATGCTGAGTTGACTGAAATCGGCCTGACTAAAGATGAAGTGGCAGGAGCGTATGAACGCATCGCCCCGGCGGTCAAAGAGCTTAATTTCAGGATGCTGGACAACTTTTTCAAACGTTGATCCCCC
Organism: Calditrichota bacterium; assembly: GCA_030641085.1. Classification (GTDB taxonomy): domain Bacteria; phylum Zixibacteria; class MSB-5A5; order GN15; family FEB-12; genus DAOWIC01. The sequence goes on along the minus strand of DAOWIC010000006.1, from coordinate 6,913 downwards.
GATAATAGAAGCACAAAAAAACCCGGCCAATCCTGGCCGGGTTTTTTTCGATCGAGTCATCGTTTACTTCATTTCGTAAACAGCCGAGATGCGGAAATTCCTATCGCTATTGGTGCTCTTGCCGTTGATGAAATCAAAACCTCTGAGGAAAAGGTCCGGATCGGTGTAGGTGTCAAGATGGAAATCACCCCAATGGAAACCGAATCCGAGGTAGGTCTCGTTGTTGGCGTACTGGCTCTTCTGAGTGGTCAGCGTGGTAAGCTGCATGATACTGCCCGTTTCGTCCTTGACGCTGATCCAGTCGGAGGTAGCGCCCATACGAACATCGAGCCATTTGAAGACCTCGGCATCGATCCCGATCTTCCAGAATTCGCTCCAACCCGACCGGGTCACTTCGTTTTCTGCCGCCGCGCCGCCTGTATAAGCGGCTGAAAAATCCTGATCGATTTTCAGGCTCTGGTACATGAGGCCGAAGTCAGCCACGGCCAGGACCTTCGATGACGGTGTCCAGTTGGCGCCCAGACCGAGTTCCAGATCAAGCAGCTTCTGCCGAGCCTCGTAATCAGCCGTGGTGGCCGGGACACCATCGCCGATAACATGGTCGGTCTCCCCGCGGTAACCGATGAATGTGCCGATATGCTCAATCAGCGTCCAGTCCGGTCCCATGTCGCGGAAGTGCCGAAAGAGACCGGAGAACTGCACGAATTTCCACGGTTCGGTCTCTTCCTCCCCGCCGCCGTTCTGGTCGGTCCATCCCCCAAAACCGATGTCAACGGCGAGATCCCAATTGCCGTCCATCTGGGTCAGGCCGAATCCGAAATCATAGAAATATTGCTTCTCCTCGATAGTGAGCAGTATCGTCTGGTCAACCTCTTCATACTTGGTGCGAGAGTAACCGAAGTGGAAGCCGAACTTGTAGTCGCCCATCTTGCGACCGTAAAACAGGTCGACCCGTTTGTGTTCGTCACCAAGCTCGGTCAGGTTACCCAGCGGGTTGCCGAGGAAATCGACCGGCACACCCTCCGGCCGAGTGGAAAAATATGTCGCCATTACCCACGGATTCTCTTCGCCGAATTTCCAATGGATACCGAACTCGTTAAAATCGTCACCGCTGAACTCACCGACTGCCAGGTTCGGGTACTCGAGCACCCGCGACGGGAACAGGAAGATGTTCGCTTCATCGAGCAGCACCAGGTTGTTGTCCCCCATGGTCACCACCCGGGTGTCGGTCGCAAAGGCTCCGGCGCTGAGCAAAACAACCAGCGCCAGCACAAGCAATAATTGTTGTTTCATGGTCTACCTCGTTATTTGAATGGTTTTCGGAATTGCCTTCTGACAAATCTCCATCGTCTCGAGCCGCAGGATAGCGCGGACCCATCACACACAAACGCGCATGCGACGCCACGGATTGTCCCCGTCTAAAAACTATCCTTTTTGTCTCAACAGATTATCAGGAAAATGGTAGAACCCGGGGGTACGCAAAACAACAAAAAAAAATCGCCGGTTTTCGCCCCTGAAAGATCTAAATGCGCACGAAGATAATATATCCGGACATGACCACGGAGCTACTTCACACGCTGCCAGATCGCTTCCAGTTGATCCAGAGTGTACTCGCCGAAAGGCCGGTCGGAGGCTTTGACTTCCTGCTCCAGCCGGGAAAAACGCGCGCTGAATTTCCCCAGCGCCCGTTTCAGGGCCAATTCGGGGTTGATCTCGAACTTGCGCGCCAGCGAGGCGACTGCGAAAAGAAGGTCCCCGATCTCCTCGCTTAAGCGCTCTTTGTCGTCAGCCTCGATCTCGGCTTTGATTTCGTCGGTCTCCTCGGCCATCTTGTCCAGGACATCGGCCGGCTCGGTCCAGTCAAAACCGACGCCACCAACCTTCTCCCCTATCCGGTAGGCCATGGTCAGCGCCGGCATCGAGGCCGGTATGCCGGAAAGCACCGACTTCTTTTCACCTGACTCGATCTTGACTTTTTCCCACTGGTCGCGCACTTGCTTTGGAGTGAGTTCTTTTTTCTCGCCGAAAACATGCGGATGGCGCCTGATCAGTTTTTCGACAATCGTTTCAATACTGTCATTTACATCAAACCGCCCGGCTTCATCGGCCAACTGGGCGTGAAAAACTACCTGGCAGATCAAATCGCCCAATTCCTCACGCAGGTGGCCGAAATTGCCCGACTGGACCGCCTCCACGACTTCATGGGCCTCTTCAATCAGGTACGGCAGGAGGCTCTCGTGGGTCTGTTTTCTGTCCCAGGCACAGCCTTCTTCGGAGCGCAAAACCGCCATTAACGCCACCAGACGCTCAAATGGGGGCAAGTTTTGGTCGAAAACTTTTCTTTTGGTATCTTCCATAAGTGTCGATAAAACTATCTATTACCCTGTCCTGCCCACCGGAATCGTATGGAATCTTGACAAATACCTCGGGTCGGGGTAAATTGAACGTTTTGCCTGAACCATATCGGTCGGCATACTGCCAAGAGGCGAATATATAGACTAAGGAACCGATGAGCAACAAAAACCAAAATTCGAACAACAAGTCCAAGGCTTACTCTCCAGTCGAGGTCGAGGATAGATTATACCAGCAGTGGCTTGACGCAGGATATTTTCATGCCGATCCCGGGTCTGGCAAGAAACCGTATTCAATTGTCATCCCACCGCCAAATGTAACCAACGTGCTGCACCTGGGTCACGGCCTGAACAATACCATTCAGGATGTCCTGATCCGCAAGCACCGGATGCAGGGATATGAAGCGCTCTGGATTCCCGGCGCCGACCACGCCGGTATCGCCACCCAGGTGATTGTTGAAAAACAACTGGTCAAAGATGGCCTCACCCGCCGCGAGATGGGCCGGGAGAAGTTTGTCGAGCGCACCACCGCCTGGGCCGAACAGAACAAGGAGTTCATTCTTAACCAGCTTAAGAAGATCGGCTCCAGTTGCGACTGGGACCGACGGCGCTACACTTTCGACGAGGGCCTTTCACGCGCGGTCGAGCATGTTTTCAAGCACCTTTACGAAAAGGGATGGATCTACCGCGGTCACCGGATTGTGAACTGGTGTCCCTCCTGTCAGACTTCGCTCTCGGACGACGAGGTCGAACACGTTGAGCAGGACAGCCACCTGTGGTATATCAAGTACAAGCTGAAAGGCACCGACGAGTACCTCTCGGTTGCCACCACCCGTCCCGAGACAATGCTGGGCGATACGGCCCTGGCGGTTTCACCGAAGGACAGCCGGTTCAAAAAGTATGTCGGCAAGACCGTTATCCTGCCGATCCTCGAACGCGAGATCCCGATTGTCGCCGACAGCTATGTCGATCCGGAGTTCGGCACTGGCGTGGTCAAAGTGACACCCGCGCACGACCCGAACGACTTTGAGATCGGACGCCGTCACGACCTGCAGGAGATCAATGTCCTGAACACCGACGGCAGTCTCAACGAGAACGCCGGCAAGTTCAAAGGCCTCGACCGCTACGACGGCCGCAAACAGTTGCTCGAGGAGTTGGAAAAGAAAGGTCACCTGGAGAAGATCGAGAAATACCGGTTGTCGGCCGGAACCTGCTATCGCTGTCATAGTATTGTCGAGCCGTATCTATCCGATCAATGGTTCGTGAAGATGGAAGAGATGGCCCAGCCGGCGATCGAGGCGGTTAAAAGCGGCAAAATCAAATTCCATCCGGATTACTGGTCCAAGACCTATCTCCACTGGATGGAAAACATCCGCGACTGGTGCATCTCCCGCCAGCTCTGGTGGGGACACCGAATACCGGTCTGGTATGCCGAGGACGGCGCCATGTTCCTGTCGGGTGAGCGTCCCACCGCCGATCAGTGTCCGGGTTATGATCCCGATACGCTGGTTCAGGATGAAGATGTGCTCGACACCTGGTTCTCGTCATGGCTATGGCCTTTCTCGACTATGGGCTGGCCGGACAAAACGGCTGAGTTGAAAACCTTCTATCCGACAAAAGTGCTGACCACCGACCCGGGCATCATCTTCCTCTGGGTGGCCCGTATGATCATGGCCGGTTACGAATTTATGGGCGAGTTGCCTTTTCCCGATATTTACATTCACGGCACGGTACGCGACGCCAACGGAGTGAAGATGTCCAAGTCGCTCGGCAACGGCATTGACCCGCTTGAGATTATCGAAAAACATGGCGCCGATGCCCTGCGTATTTCGATGACGCTGGCGACTCCCGACGGCCAGGATCCGTGCATCGGCCGCAACACGTTCGAGATCGGCAGGAACTTCGTCAACAAGCTTCACCAGGTCTCGCGGTTTGTCATGATGCGCCTGGACGGCTCACGCCCGAACCCGGACGAAATCAACGACGCCGACCTGGTCATATTCGACCGCTGGATACTCTCGCGTCTGGAGCACACGATCCAGGCGGTAGAAAAGGCGTTCGCCGAGTATCGTCTGTCGGCCGCCTCGAAAACGCTGTACAATTTTGTCTGGAACGATTACTGCTCATGGTACATCGAGCTTATCAAGCCGGATCAGCCGGATATGCCTATCCGCGAGGGTTCCTTGAATGTCGCCATTTATGTTCTGGATAAGATACTCAAGCTGCTGCATCCGTTCGTGCCGTTTGTTACCGAAAATATCTTCCAGGACCTCCAGGAGAAGATTGGTGGCGACAAAAAGACGATTACGTTCGGACCGTGGCCGATCTCCGACGGCAGTCATATCAACGATGAACTGGAGCGCAGTCTGGAACAGATCCAGGCGGTGGTTACCGCGGTGAGGTCGGTTCGCTCCGAGATGAACGTCCATCCGGGCAAGCGATCCGATCTGTATATCCGCGTCAACGAGGCAGCATTCGCCGAACTGCTCGAAGGCCACATAGAATATTTCCGTTCGCTGGCCAAAGTCGAGAACCTGTATGCCGGCGTCGATATCAAAAAACCGCCGGTGTCGGCCTCCGCAGTTCTTTCCGGAGCGGAAATTTTCGTGCCGCTGGCCGGGTTGATAGATATCGATGTCGAGAAGAAGCGCCTTGAAAAAGAACTCGGTAATCTCAAGGTGCAGCTTGAGAAGGTCTCGAAAAAACTGGCCAACTCCGACTTCCTCGCCAACGCGCCGAAAGACGTGATCGAAAAAGAAAAGGCGAAGAAGGACGATTACCAGGAACGTACCGAAAAGCTCAACAGGAATCTCGAGCAGATAATGGGATGGTGAGAACTCACCATCCCTCCCCTTCAAGTTTGAATCTCGTCTGAACGCTATACGTCGATGCGGGCGTCATCAATCTCGCTAACGACAAGACGCAGTTTGCCGCGCGACGTCCGCGGCAGCCGGTCGCGATATTCCAGCGTGACCTCGGTGTCGGATCCGACCCTTAAGGCGGTCTGGTCCAGCAAACGCTTTTCATCGGCCGGCGAATACTCGGGACGGCGCACAATGCGTATCTGGATCTTCCCCGGCTCTCGCTGGTAAAACTGCGCCTCGCGGATGTGCGTCATCTTCTTTAGGATATGATCCATCCGTCCGACGCGGGTACCATCGGCCAGCAATATATAATCCTCAATCCGGCCGTCAATTGATCCGACCACGCGACCCCTGCGGCCACAGCCACAGACGGTACCGTCGTCGACACATCGCACAACATCGCCGGTGTCGTAGCGCAGCAGCGGAAAAGCCGGGTTGGTGAAGTTGGTGCCGACCAGCTTAAACAGGTCGTTGCCGCGCGGCTGAAATTCCACCGCCGAAAAATCCTCATCGACATGAAGATTCCCATGCGGGCATTCTGAGATATTGGCCACCCCCTCGGCCAAACCGTAATGCTCGCGCACATTGCCGCCAAACGCCTGCTTGAGCAGATCGCGCTGAGCGGCCAATAGCGACTCCGCGCCGGTGGTGACATGCTGAATCTGTTCGGTAAGATCGATCCCGTTTTCCAGCAGACATGAGGCGATGATCGCCAGATGCGACGGATAGCCGTGGATCCAGCGCACCCCCGAGTGAACAATTCGGTCGACATAGGCGGCAAGGTTCTCCGGTCGCAAATGGTAGCCGCTGAAGAGAATCTGGCGAGCGGGTTGGTTGTAACGCCAGAACGGCGGTTTGTTCCGGCCGACCGGGACAATCGATTGCCCGCCAAAGACCGCGCAGGGCTCAAACAGCTCAATCCCGTGGCTCAACCGATAGCGCCACCAGACCGCCCACTGACGCGACTGCGATTCGAGCGTCGCCTCAAATAGAAGTCCGGTGCCGGTAGTGCCGCTCGTCCCGACCGGCATGGTAGGCATCGAACGGCATATGTCGGATCGCAGGTCGGTCAGATGATCCTGTACCTCAGCTTTGGTCAGGACCGGGATTTTGCTCAGGTCGTCGAGGGTGCGGATATCATTTGGGTCTATCCCCCACTCCGGAAATTTCCGGCGATAATACGGTACAGTGCTAGCGGCATGTAGCACGAACCGATGCAGTTGCAGGTCGCGCCATTTAGCCAGATCGGCCTCGGGCATGTTTTCGCGGGCGGTGTATTGGTCCAGCAATTCGTAAAAACGGCGGTTGTATCGTCTGCGATTTATTTGCCAACCCTTGATCGAGCAGGCCGCATTCTGCAGGAAAGCCGGAAGGCGCGAATATACAGTCTGCAAATCGGCCACAGCTATCCTCGAGACAGTTCCAGATTTCCGATCCATCCGAAATGCGGTCGGAACGACAGAGTTGTTTCCGGACGGATATCTACAAGCGGACAATTCCAGGGCGGGTGGTTACTCACTGTCTGTACTTCGTCGAGCGTGCAGATTGTCAGCGGGTAATGAACCGTCTCAAATGCGTGGCGTATGGTTGGTATTCGGTCAATATCCAGACCCATCAGCGTGGCGCTGACAGCGTCGGTCACAACCGGGTTGGTGCCGAAGATAAAAAGGCCGCTTGGGTATGGATCCGGATCCATCG
>DAOWIC010000093.1 GCA_030641085.1 Calditrichota bacterium | reverse complement strand
CCCTCAAACTCCGCGATCAGGGCCAGCTCCGGATCGACAATCTGTTTAAGGCGCCGGGCCACGTAGTCGAACTCCTCTTCATCCATGGGAACGAAGCCCCAATTAGGCTCCCAGGCACTGTCGTAAATCGCTTTAACCCGCTGCAGCTCGTTGTTATAATCCGACATCTTGATACCGCGAATCGTAATCCGACTGCGCGCCTGCATCTTCTTGACCACCTTCTGCATCCGTTCCGATATCGGATCCTCGCTGATGATCCGGTATGCGACCAGGTCCATAACCTTCTTCAGCCCGAATTTCTCCGCCAGCCTCGGAAGGTACGGTTGGTTGAAGGGCATCATGACCGTCGGCGGAGAGTCGAAACCCTCGACAAGAAAAGCGCATTCGTGGTTGGTGGAGAAGTTCATCGGCCCGCGCATCTTCTCCATGCCGGCCTTTTTGAGCGTAATCATCGCCACTTTCAAGAGAGTGGAGGCGATCTCGTAATCATCGGGACAATCAAAAAAACCGAAGAAACCGACCTGCTCTTCATGAACCTGGTTGTGATTGTAGTTGATGCAGGTTGCGATGCGCCCGACCACCTCCTTGCCCTGCATGGCCAGGAAAAGTTTCACCGAGGCGGATTTGTAGAACGGGTTCTTCTCGCGGTCGAAAAATTCCTTGCGCTCGGAGAGCAGCGGGGTGACATAATTAGGCTCACTCCGGTAAAGATCGTTGGGATAACTGATGAATTTCTTCAGTTGTGCCGACGATTCGACTTCAGCAACTTCGATGTTCGGCATAGTGGCGATCAACTGATGAGGCCTTTTTGGCGGCCGACTTTGGCAATAATTTCTACAACGCGATCAAGATGCTCATCCGTATGGGTAGCCGTGTAGGAGGTGCGTATCAACGCCTGACCGGGGGCCACCGCCGGTGAGATAACCGGATTCGTAAACAGACCATTATCAAAAAGCTCTTTCCAGAAGCGGAAAGCGTCGAGATCGTCACCCACCACTATCGGCACGATGGGCGTGGCCGTGCGACCGATGTTGAAACCGAGATCGCGGAATTCCTTTTGCATCCGGCGGGCGTTTTCCCACAGCCGCTCACGGCGTTCCGGTTCGGATTCGATGATATCCAGCGCCGCCAGAACCGCGGCGGCATTCGATGGCGGGATCGAGGCGGAAAATATCAGCGATCTCGCCTTGTGCTGAATATAGTCGATTACGTCGGCATCGCCGGCAATACACCCGCCGAGCGAGGCGAACGATTTCGAGAACGTGGCCATCGTGAGATCGACCTCGTCGAGAAGGCCGAAATGCTGCGCCGTACCGGCCCCCGTTTCACCCAGGACGCCGACCGAGTGGGCGTCATCCACCAACACCCGCGCGCCGTACTTTTTCGCTACCCGGACCAGGTCCGGCAGGTTGATGATGTCGCCCTCCATCGAGAAGACACCGTCAACGGCGATCAGTATTCCGCCCCGGTTGTTAATCTTCCGCACATTGGAGATGACGCGTTCGAAGTCTTCCATATCGTTGTGAGCGAATTTATAGACTTTGCCCCACGACAGGCGGCAACCGTCAACAATACTGGCGTGCACCTGGCGGTCGATAATCAGCGCGTCGTTTTTGGCCACCAGCGACGAGATAGTCCCAAGGTTGGTCTGGAAACCGGTTGAAAAGACCAGCGCCCGCTCACGCTTCATGAATTTGGCCAGCCGGTCTTCCAACTCCAGGTGGAGATCAAGGGTGCCGTTGAGGAATCTTGAGCCGGTGCAGCCCGAGCCGAACTTGAGGGCTGCCTCGGCCGCCGCCTCTTTTACCTTGGGATGATTGACCAGACCCAGGTAATTGTTGGAGCCGACCATGATGCACTTGTGACCGTCAACAACTACTTCATCGCCTGGAGCGGAATGGATCGGGTGAAAATAAGGATAAATGCCGAGCGCCTTAACATCGTCGGCATCTGTATAATCAAAACATTTTTCAAAAACGTCAGGATGGGTAGTATCCGTTTTGTCTTTCGTATGCAAGCTGACTCCTTATTGCGCTAAATGACCTCTCTCTCGGCAATAAAAAAACCTGCTTTTGTACCTTTTGTCAAGAAAATAGCAGGGGCATTTTCAGGCGTTATTCGGCGGTGTTGGCCGGTGCCGATCGCGAATATTGCCTGTTATTCGGCGAGTGTTTTCCCGATTTGCTCGGCGGTTTCGATATCCCGCGGTCGACCGCGTGCGATCAACTTCTCGATCAGCATCTGACGAACGCGACGGCTGCGGTTCTGTCCCAGTTTGACCTTCAAATCGATCCGGACCGGATCGATTCGGCAGATCCCGACCTCATCGATCGCCTTTCGATAAAGCGGCTCGTCGGCCGTGAAACGTCTGAATTTCCCCTCCGGCTGTTCTTTTTCCATCAGCGTCTGAAGCGCGACCGCCTTCTCCCGGCGATCATCAACCACCGCACCGACTCCCCGAATCAGAACCGACTCATAGAATACGGTGGCCGTGCAGCCGCTGGTCTCGCCCAGCCAGAAAGAGGGAATATTCGAATAGACAATCTCGGCCGAAAAGGTGACCTTTGCCTCCGCCTCAAATGCCTCGTATTTCTCTCCTTTGCGCGCGGTGTGGAAATATATTTTATCGTCGAGCCAGACAAAGTTGATCGGCACGACCCGCGGATAACCGTCGGGAGTAATAATACCCACCTGCCCGATTCTGGCTGTGTTCAGAATCATGGCGATCTGCTGCGGATGATCGGACAGGAATTCTTCGCGTCTCATGGATGATAATTTAGCAGGAAAATCTGCCTGAGTCGAACGCTTTTCATCACATCACCAGCCATAGCTAATACTCAGACTGTGGTATGTGCGATCAAAAGGAGCGTATAAACCGTCGTAGCTCGATTTGGCCACCGAGAACTCAACTGAAAACCGTTCAGTAACCAGTCCATACTTCTTCGCAGCACCAGGATCATGTGCGAGAAGAGCAACGACAGTCTTCGCCAGCCCTTTGCTGTTGATCGTAAGTCCATATGTAGAAAGGTCCCCATCTGAAGATTCACCCAATCTAACGTAGAAGGCTTCACCTAATCCAGCCTCGACTCCGTATATCGTAAACCCTTGTTCGTCCTTTCTTTTCTCATAGTCATAAGCCGGCACAACAGAAACAACATGCCATTGCTTATAGCGACCCGTGTTGTTCACCGCTATCGTGGCTGCCAGGCCAAGTCGCAGAGATCGGGGCAGAGGATAAGCTGCATGAATCATGCTGATACTCGGGCCAAGATTGTTGACAGCAACACCAACCGCCGGGGAAACGCTCAACCGGCTTTTGTCTCCCCGGTGCAGGACCAAACCTTCGGGATATCGCATAAGAACTCCGAGGTCAACACCCCAGCCGGACGCGGTGTAGTCTCCAACCTCCTCGCGGATCAACTTGAAGGTCATTCCTGCTCCGACCTCTATTGGCCCGGAATATCCCAGAGCGACAACCAGATTGTCTGTACGGTCCTCAAACTCGTAACTACGGCCCGCATACCCCACATTGTATGTAGTTCCCTGAAGGTCGGGCATCGTCAAGGTTGTTCGATAAGCAGCAATCCCCAGTCTGAATGCGTTCGTCTGACCAAGACCGATACTGGGTAGTATTAGCGCCTGATGATTGAAATCGACTTCGCTTCCAAAATCAGTTGCACCGGGGTAGAAGTTTGCTGTTGCCCTTCTCTGTGTCGCAAACAGCCCCAGACTACCCGGGTTGGCGTAATACGAATAATCGTCTATCAGCGCAACCCCGGCCCCGGCCATACCGATGGCCCGAAGTGATGGTGACTCGCTGAGAAACAAAGCGCCCGTTGTTCCAACTTTCACCTGCCCCCAGCCCGTGAGTGGCACAAGCGCAAACAAAACCACAAAGATGATTGCCCTGCTAAACATTTACCCTCCTGCGTTAGCTCAATTCGTCGCCTGTTATTTTTTCGGGCGGGTGGCAAAAATAATCATTTCCCTAAGGTCGCGACTGATCGGCTCCTCTTTGATCGAGCCGTATCCCTCGACATCAACAAAGCCGATCTTCTTGAGAATCGCGATAAGCTCGGAATAAGTGTAAACGCGAAGCTCCATGTT